>JACDCA010000657.1 GCA_013694635.1 Acidobacteriota bacterium
GTCTTCAGCGTGTAGGTAGCGCGCAGGTGCGCGGCGGGCAGGCCACTCACCCGCGTGGCGCGGATCGGGGTGACATAGGTGAAGTCAGGCAGCGCCCTCTGCATCGTTCCGACCGCGCCCTTGAGAAGCGCCGTCGCCGACAGGCCTGCCAGATTGCCGGACGGCCTCAACGTCACCTGGATCGAGGGATTGAGGTCGGGGTGCGGCTCCGGGTGCTTGGAGAAGACGAAGAGCGGCGCGGTGGCGCGGGTCTGCAGCGCCTGCTCCAGGTCCGGATCGGCCAGCCGCACTCGACCGCGGTTCTCCTCAACCGCCTGTAATGACGTCGTGTGCCAGCCTGCCGGCCGCGTCAATGCGATACCGGCCGTCTGATTTTCGAATCGCTGCCCCGCTTGAGACCCGGTGAGGGCGTGCGCGGCCAATACAATCGATGCGAGGAGAAGCAGTTGTGCCATTGAGGGACTATCGCGACGCCAGGCTGTCAGTATCGCACAGCGTGCCAAAGCCGAATCCGCGGTCGCGCAGCAGCGGAGCGATCCTCGCGATCGTTCCGGCGGCGTGACTCCGGTCGGCGCGGGGGTTCTTGTGGTGGCCGTCGTGAATGACGATGATGTCCCCCGCTGACGCCTTGCGGACGATGCGGTTGCCGACGCGGTCGGGGCGCGGCGTGCGCCACCAGTCCCAGTCCCACATCCCCCAGCTCCAGCCGGCGAGCCGATAACCCGCCTTCTCCAATCCCTCGTACATCGTCGCGCTCCGCCATCCTGCGTGCGGACGGAACAGGCGGCAGGGTTCCCGGCCGGTGATCTCCTGAACGCGCCTCGCGGCGTGCTGCAGGCGGTCCGCGAGAGCCTCGGGCGACATGACCATAAGGCGGCGCGTTCCGCTGTGCAGGCCGATGGCATGGCCTTCGGCGGCCATTCGCCGAACGATGGGGGCGGTGTCGGCGGTGATGTGCTCGTCAATCAGGAAGAACGTGGCCCGAACGCGGTGGTCGCGCAGCGCATCCAGGAGCGGAGGCGTCCACTGCGCGTTGGGTCCGTCGTCAAAGGTGAAATAGAGCGTGGGGGGTGCGCCCGGTGCCGGCTTGACGTGCCAGAGTGATCGCGACGGGCGGAACGCTTCCATCAGGAACGGAAACGGAACCATGTGTGCCGCTGCGGCGGCGGCGCCGATGAGCAGGGCGATGACCAGCATCGCTGCTCATCGTAACCTGCCTGGAAGCAGGTGCGACGTGCCATCCAGCAGACTCGTCACACGGGAGATTACGGACTGATCCGGACTTCGATGGTGGACCCGGTCTTCGCATTGCGGACGCGCTGGATCTTGCGGGCGCCGTTCCCGGGGAACACGACTTCGACGTCGATGCGGACCTTGTCAGGGAGGCCGAAGTGGACCTGCATCACGCTCTGCGCGTTATAGCCGGACCCTGAATCGACGACGGCGCCGCCGAGAATACGGCGTGTGCCCGCGGCGAACACGCGGACTTCCGCGCCGGCGCGCGTTGCTCTCCCCTTCGCGTCGAGGACGCGCACCTTCACAAAGCGCCGGCCCGCTGCAGCGCGGTTGCGGAGAAGCAGCGGCAGGGGATCCTTTCCAACTCCCGTGAGCGAGAGGTCGAGTGCGCCGTCACCATCGAAATCCCACCAGACGGCGCCGTGATCGGCATGCAGCGCCGCGAGATTCTCCGGCGTCACATCGTCGAACTTCGTGCCGATGTTACGCAGCAGACGATCGGGATAGCTCACACCACCGGTGACGGTGCCGTTGACGTAGAGGTCGACCAGGCCGTCGTTGTCGAAATCACCGAACGCGCAGGTGTCGTAGCGGCCGTCCACTGCCACTCCCCACGCGCTCGATGCATCCTCGAACCTCCCTCCACCCTGATTGAGAAGCAATCCGTTCGGACCGTAGTTCGCCGTGAAGATATCCATGCGGCCATCGTTGTTCACGTCTGCCACGCAGGGACGCACGGTGCCGTTGGTAGCCTCGCGCGGCGCACGCCCACCCCATGACACACCGGCAGCTTCGGCCACGTCGGTGAATCGTCCGGCATCGTTCCGATAGAGTCCGTTGGCATCGCCGTCCTGGTGGGCGGCGTAGAGGTCGAGATCGCCGTCTTCGTCGTAGTCGAACCACACCGCGCCGACGGTGCGTCTCGTATCCGCGAGCCCGATGGACGCCGCAACGTCGGTGAACGTCGCGGACTGGTTGCGGAAGAGAGCGTCAGCGCGATCCCTGAAGGCCACGAACAGATCGAGATCGCCGTCTGCATCGACGTCGATCCACGCCAGCTGCCGCACCGCGCCTGTCTCGACGATGAGGCCGGACGCGGTCGTGACATCGGCGAAGCGTGAGCGATCGTTGCGATACAGGCGCAACACCGGGAGGCTGGCGCCGGGACCTCCCCGCGGCGGCGACGCGGCGAATCCGACGAGAAGATCCGGATCGCCGTCGCCGTCGAAATCACCCCATGCCGCGGCGCGCGCGGGCCTTGCGTCGGCGACGCCCGACGCTGCCCCGATCTCGTCGAGCACGCCTTGTCGGTTTCGATAGAGGCGATTCGGCGCGCCGTTGAAGCCGACGAACAGATCGAGGTGTCCGTCTCCGTCGTAGTCGGCGACGGCGTTGGTGAGTGTTGCGGACGCTGTGAGGAGGTCCGGCTGGACAGCTTCGAAAACAGGGCGCTGCGCGAGTGGAACAGCCCTGAAGGGCTGGCCTACGACGATCGCGGCAGACTGCGCGAAAAGCGCGAAAGACGCGGCCGGCAGAACAAGCGCTAGCGTGCCCCAGCGGTCTCGAGCCATTTGGTCATTTCGGCGGCGGGCACAACCCCCGCCTGCTGAAACACCGGCAGTCCATCCTTGAGCACGACGAAGTTGGGGATTCCCTGCACCCCATATCGCGCGGCGAGATCCGGATGCGATTCGGTGTCAACCTTCAGCACAAGTGCGCGCCCCGCCATGGTCTGAGCGACACGCGCTACTTCCGGCGCCGCCATCCCACAGGGGCCGCACCAGGCAGCCCAGAAATCCACCAGCACCGGCACCTTCGCCGACTTCAGCACGTCGTCGAAGAGCGGCCCGTCCGCCTCGATGGGCTCCGCGATCGGAGGCAGCGGCGTCTTGCACTTGCCGCATCGGATGGTGTTGCTGATGTTCTCGGGGCGAACGCGGTTCTTCTGTCCGCACGCGGCGCACGTCCGGATCATGCAGCCCTCCTCACTTCGTCACGGTGAACTCGAGGATCTCGAGGTCGAAAAGCGTCCCGGCCTGCAGGATCCTGATCCGGCGCGGCCATCGCATCCCTTCTGATTCGACGACGCCCTGGAATTGCAACTCTTCGGCCACAGGGTGTTTCGTGGCGGATCGAGCACGCTGGTCCGAAGACGGGTAGCAGGATGCCGAGAAAAAGAATCATGCGACGTCCGGTCGCCGAGTGCTTGGGTACTCCACGATGTTGTCCCATTCGTCGGCGCTGGAGCGTGCGACGACAGCGACCACGGGGTCGGTGTCGCTGAGGTTCAGCACCTCGTGCGGGACGCCCGGCTGTATGAATATGAAGTCGCCGGCCTCGTGGTCCACGGTGTGCCGAAGCTCGGGGCCGTATTCATGGCGCACACGACCTTCGAGGATGTACAGCATGACCTCGAAATCCAGATGGATGTGCGCGAAGGCGACGCCCCCCGGCGGCACGAACGCCACGTTCATCGAAAGCTCCCGCGATCCGACGTTCTTCGACGACATGCCGCGCTTGTAGCGGATGCCGTTCCACTCTCTCGAGAGGCCGGCTGCCCTGACCCACGCAAGCCCCTCGTGCCGCTCAGCCGCGTCGTTCATGACCGGAATGTTACGCTGAGTG
>JACDCA010000458.1 GCA_013694635.1 Acidobacteriota bacterium
GTGAAGAGCCGGTCGTAGAGCCGCACCTCGACATCGAGGGCGGTCTTCGCCGCGACCCAGTGCAGCGTGGCCTTGACCTTCCGTCCGTCGGGGGCGTCGCCGCCGCGCGTCGCCGGATCGTAGGCGCATCGAAGACCGGTGACACGTCCCTGGTCGTCCTTCTCGACACCGGTGCACGTCACCAGGTATGCGCCGCGGAGGCGGACCTCTCGCCCGGGCGCGAGCCGGAAGAACTTCTTCGGCGGATCCTCCATGAAGTCCTCGCGCTCGATGAACAGCTCGCGCGCAAAGGGGACGCGCCGGGTGCCCGCCGCGACGTCCTCAGGATTGTTTGCGATCGCGAATTCCTCGACGAGGTCCTCCGGATAATTCTCGATCACGACGCGAATGGGATCCAGAACGCCCATCAGCCGGGGCGCACGCTGGTTGAGATCCTCGCGGACGGCGTGCTCCAGGAGCGCGACGTCGACGACGTTCTCGCGCTTGGCGACGCCGATCCGATCGCAGAAGTTGCGCAGTGACTCGGGTGTGTAGCCGCGCCGGCGCATCCCGACAATCGTCGGCATCCGCGGGTCGTCCCAGCCGTCGACGTGCCCCTCCTGGACGAGCTCCAGCAGGCGGCGCTTGCTCATGACGGTATAGGTCAGGTTCAGGCGCGCGAACTCGATTTGCCGCGGTCGCGACGGCACCGGCAGGTTCTCCACGAGCCAGTCGTAGAGCGGCCGGTGGTCTTCGAACTCCAGCGTGCAGAGCGAGTGCGTGATGTGCTCGAGCGCATCGGAGGGGGGATGCGCGAAGTCGTACATCGGATAGATGCACCAGGTGTCGCCGGTCCGATGATGATGCGCACGCCGGATCCGGTAGAGCACGGGGTCCCGCATATTGATGTTGGGCGAGGCCATGTCGATCTTCGCGCGCAGGACGTGCGCACCGTCCTCGAACGCTCCAGCACGCATCCGGGCGAACATATCGAGGTTCTCGTCAACCGATCGCGAACGAAACGGGCTCTCCTTGCCCGGTTGGGTGAGCGTGCCGCGGTATCCGCGGATCTGGTCAGCGGTGAGGCTGTCCACGTACGCCATGTCTCTGCGGATCAAGTGAACCGCGAATTCGTATAACTGTTCGAAGTAGTCGGATGCGAAGTGCAGGCTGTCCCACTCGAATCCGAGCCACCGCACGTCGTCCTGAATCGACTCGACGTACTCGGTCTCTTCCTTCGCCGGGTTGGTATCGTCGAAGCGGAGGTTGCAGCGTCCGTTGAACTCGCGTGCGACGCCGAAATTCAGGCAGATCGACTTGGCGTGACCTATGTGCAGGTACCCGTTCGGCTCGGGAGGAAACCGTGTCACCACTCGTCCCTCGTTCTTCCCGGCCGCACGGTCTTCGACGATGATGGTGCGGATGAAATCCAGGGATGTGGTTTCGTTCATGGGCGGCAAAACAACGATTATAAGTCGCGCTGTTGTAGCATTCCCGCGAGGTTCCTCCATGCGTCGATACATTGCGTTCTCCGCGTCAGTGTTGCTGGGCTGCACGCTGGCGATATCCGCGGCCTCAGCTCCGCGTCCGGGTGTCGACTGGCCGCAGTTCCGCGGCATCGGCGCCGCCGGCGTTGCCGAGGGCTTCAGCCTTCCTACCGCGTGGAACGTGGCCGATGGACAGAACATCGCCTGGAAGACGGACGTTCCCGGCCTCGGTCTGTCGAGCCCGGTGGTCTGGGGCAACGATGTCTTCGTGTCGACGTCGATCAGCGGCCAGAAGGATGCCGGCCTCAAGGTCGGTCTGTACGGCGACGTCAGGCCCGTGCTCGACGACACGGAGCACGAGTGGCGCATCTACGCGTTCGACAAGCGCACCGGCAAGGAGAAGTGGCAGCGGACGGTGCTCAAATCGGTACCGAAGATCAAGCGGCACACGAAGGCGTCTCACGCGAACTCGACGCTCGCGACCGACGGCGACCGGCTGATCGCGTTTTTCGGGTCGGAAGGGCTGTATGCCTACGACCTGAAGGGCCAGCAGCTGTGGAAGAAAGACCTCGGCGTGCTCGACGCCGGGTGGTTCACGGCGCCGCAGAATCAGTGGGAAACGGGCAGCTCACCGATCCTTCACGACGGCAAGGTCATCATCCAGGCGGACGTGCAGAAGGATTCGTTCCTCGCGGCGTTTGACGCAAAGACCGGTCAGGAGATCTGGCGCACAGCCCGTACCGATGTGCCGACGTGGGGGACGCCGACGATCCTTCAGGTCAACGGGCAGACCCAGATCCTCGTCAACGGGTTCCGCCATGCCGGCGCCTATGACTTCAAGACCGGCAAGGAGATCTGGAAGCTCTCGGCCAACGGTGACATCCCCGTCCCGACCCCGGTGGCCAGCGATGGCCTGATTTACATCACCAACGCCCACGGGCCGCGGTCGCCGGTTTACGCGATCAAGGCCACGGCCACCGGCGATATCACGCCGCCGGACGGCACCGCCACGAACGATCACATCGCCTGGAGCATCCCGAAGGGGGGTGGCTACATGTGTACGCCGCTCGTCTATCGCGGGCTCACGTACATCATCGGCTACAACGGTGTACTGAGCGTCTACGATGCGAAGACCGGCGAGAGGAAGTTTCAACAGCGCCTGCTGGAGAACGCGTCCTCCGCCTTCACTTCGTCTCCGGTTGCCAACGACGGCAAGGTCTACGTCGCGAGCGAGGACGGGCAGATGATCGTGCTGAAAGCAGGCCCGGTACTCGAGCGCATCGCCCAGAACGACATGGGCGCCAGCGTACTGGCGACCCCAGCGATTTCAGAGGGGCGCCTGTTCGTCCGGACGCAGGGACAGATCATCGCCATCGGCGCCTCGAAATAACCGGTTGGGTCACTTCGCGCCGGACAGGTAATCCACCGCGAGGTGCGATAGCGCGCGGACGCCGGTGATGAGCGCCTTTTCGTCGACGAAGAACAGCGGCGAGTGGTTCGACGGCGCCTTTCCCACCTGGTCGGGAGGCGTGATCCCCAGGAAGAAGAACAACCCGGGCGACTGCCGCTGGTAGTAGGTGAAATCCTCGGCTCCGGTGATCAACTCAGACGGCCGGACCATCCCTGGCGCAACACGCTCGAGCGTCGGCACCATCCGCGTGGTGAGCGCGGCGTCGTTCGACGTGACGGGATAACCCCGGTCGATCGTCACCGTCACGGTTGCCCCTGCACCTGCGGCAATGCCTTCCGCGATCCTTCGTACCCGCCCGTGGATGTCTTTCTGCACCTCGTCGTCGAATGTCCGGATCGTGCCGACCAGCCGCGCGCTGTCTGGGATGATGTTGTTGCGGACGCCGGATTGGAACTGCCCGACCGATACGATCGCCGGCAGGCGCGTGATGTCCACGTTCCGACTGACAATGGTCTGCAGGGCCGAGACGATCTGCGCGCCGACAACAATCGGATCGACACCCCGCCATGGCGACGATCCGTGCGTCTGCCGTCCCTTGACAATGATCTCGAAGGCGTCGGCGGCCGCCATGAACGGGCCGCTGCGGTAGGTGAGGTGCCCGGTTGGGACGTTGGCGAACACGTGCAGGCCGAAGATGGCGTCGACCTTCGGGCTCTCCATGACGCCTTCCTTGACCATCAGCTCAGCGCCGGCGGGGCGCTCGGGCACCGGCACGCTCTCCTCGGCGGGCTGGAAGATGAACTTGACGGTGCCGGGGAGCCTGTCCTTCACCTGACTGAGCACGCGCGCGGAGGCAAGCAGGATCGCGACGTGGGTGTCGTGCCCGCACGCGTGCATCACGCCGACTTTCTGCCCTTCCCAGTCGGCTGTCGCTTTGCTCGCAAACGGCAGGTCGTTCTCTTCGCGTACGGGCAAGGCGTCCATGTCGGCCCGAAGCGCCACGACACCGCCCGGACGTCCCCCTTTCAACAGCGCCACGACCCCGGTCTTCGCTACGCCGGTTCGAGGCTCCAGGCCGAAACTCCGCAGCCGCTCGGCGATGTACTTCGCGGTCTCGACCTCCCGGTTGCCGAGCTCGGGATTCTGGTGGAGATGCCGGCGCCACTGCAGGAGCTCGGGCTCGACCGCCGCCGCCAGTCGGTCGAGCTCCTGACCTAACGGCGAGGGCCCCGCTCCCGTTGCGGGGCGACTTTGTGCAAACGCCGGCTGGGACGAGAGCAGGGACAGACCGGCGCAGAAAACCGCGGCATACGTGAAACGCTGGGGCACTGGACCTCCGTATTGAATGCGCGAACTATACTTTATCGATCGCGGCGCCGGCCCAGCCTGCCCGTCGCTGGGTCTGACCTTCTGGAGGAGATTGTGAACAGAACTTTTGTTTTCCGGCGCGCGCTGATTGCCGCATCCCTTGCCCTGACCGCGGCCGTCGCACACGCACAGACGGCAGCGCCTGCTCAGAAACCCTACGAACCCCAGGTCGGCCAGGCCGGTAAGGACGTCGTCTGGGTGCCAACGCCCCAGGCCCTCGTCGACAAGATGCTCGAAATGGCCAAGGCGACGCCGAAGGATTTCGTCATGGATCTCGGATCGGGAGACGGGCGGACGGTCATCACCGCGGCGAAGCGTGGAATCCGGGCGATGGGGATCGAGTACAACCCCGAGATGGTCGAGCTCTCGAAGAAGAACGCCGCAGCTGAGGGCGTCTCCGACAAGGCGACCTTCATGAAGGCGGATCTGTTCGAAACCGACTTCTCGAAAGCGACCGTCATCACCATGTTCCTGCTCCCGCAGATCAACATGAAGCTGCGGCCGATAATCCTCGATCTCAAGCCGGGCACGCGCGTCGTGTCGAACTCCTTCACCATGGAGGATTGGGAAGCCGACGAGACCGCCAACGTCACCGATGGCTGCACGAGCTGGTGTACGGCGCTTCTCTGGATCGTGCCCGCCAGGGTCGAGGGCACATGGGCGCTGCCGCAGGGGACCCTGACGCTGAAGCAGCAATTCCAGAAGATCACCGGAACGCTCGGGCCCACGCAGATCTCCAACGGGCGCCTTCGCGGCGAGGAGATCACCTTCGACGTCGGCACTGCGAAGTACACCGGCACGGTGTCTGGAACCACGATGAAGGGGACGATCAGCGGCGGCCAGCGTGGTGCCTGGGCCGCGATGAAGAAGTAGGCCCCACGGATCGCATCCGCCGCCGGACGCCGATCCAGTACACGAGGTAATAGCCGAGAACGACGCCGCCAGCTGCCAGGGAGCCGGCGGCGCCGGACTGGGCCAGCCAGTCGTCGCCGGCGGCCGCAGCCCGCCAGTTGTTCCAGCCGCGCCAGAGGCCGTAGAAAAGCCGCCCCGTCACAACCAGCGTGATCGTGAGGATAAGGGCGCGGTTCGGCGTGTAATGCACCCCCTGCGGAGAGACTTCCCAGCGAGTCAGCGCCAGCCCCGCCAGTCCAAGCACGAACCCCGCGGTCAGC
>JACDCA010000459.1 GCA_013694635.1 Acidobacteriota bacterium
AAGAAAGGCAGCGCGGTCATCGACGTGACGCGACTGGGAGCTGGGAGCTGGGGCTGGGAGCTGAAGGCTATCTGAGCATCAGGCAGAACGAGCGCGGAGCATGTGCATTGCAACCGCGGCGATCAGGAGCGCAGTGCCAAGGACATCCGCAGGCAGACCGGGATAGAACAGGAACAGGCCGGCCGCCACGGCGGTGCCGCGCTCGGTCGGCGAGGCGGGCCCACGCAGCCAGCCCGAAAAACCGAAGGCCAGGGCGGCCACGCCCATCGCAGCCGTAAGCGACGACGCAATGACCGCGGTCCACGGCGCCTGAAGCAGCAACCCCATCCCCTGAGGGCTGAGGGTGAACGCGAACGGAACCAGAAACGCCGGCGCCGTGTACTTCCACGTCAGCATCATCGTCTTGAACGGATTCCCGCCGGTGATGGCGGCTGCCGCGAACGGCGACAGCGCGGTCGGCGGGCTGACTTCCGACAACACCGCGTAATAGAAGATGAACATGTGTGCCGCCACGGCGGGTACTCCCACCTGAACGAGTGCGGGCGCGATCATGACGGCAGCGAGGATATAGGAAGCCGTCACCGGCACCGCCAGGCCAAGCACCAACACGGCGATCGCCGCGTAGAGCACGGTCAGGGACAGGCTCGCACCGGCGAGCCCGACGATGATCCCGGCGATCTTCAGACCGAGACCAGTCAACGTGACGACGCCGACGATGATTCCGGCTGTCGCCGTTGTCGCGGCTACTGGCAACACACCCATCCCGCCACCTTGAAGCGCCGTCAAGATGCGACGCGGGCCGAGCGCGGTCTCACGCCGGAGATAACTCAACGCCACGGCCAGCAGCGTCGCCCAGAACACCGCTCGAAAGGCCGACATCCCCATGACCATGAACGCCGCGATGGCGACCAGCGACAGGAAGTGGTACCCGTATCTCGCCGTGAGTGCCCACACGCCCGGTGTTTCGACCGCCACAGCGCGGACGAGCATGCGGCGCGAGTCCCCTTCGATCATGAAGAAAATCGACAGGTAGTACAGAAGCGTCGGGATGGACGCCATTACGAGCACCTGCAGATACGGAATGTTGAGAAACTCCGCGATCAGGAAGGCGGCAGCGCCGAGCGTAGGCGGCGAAAGGATCGCGCCGATTCCTCCCGCCGACAGAATCGCGCCGCCGGCTTCCGCGGTATATCCAGCGCGGCGCAGGAGCGGCCACGCCACGGCGCCGAGGCTTACCGTCGTCGCGACGCCGCTGCCGGACACGGTTCCGAGAAGGAAGCCCGCCACCGTGACCGTCCGGCCAGGGCCGGCTGCAGTTCCCGAGCCGCCCATCGCGGCGAGCGACCAGTCCAGGAAGAACTTCCCCGCACCAGACTGCTCCAGCACCGCACCATAGATCGTGAACAGCACGATGTACGTCGCGGCGACATCCAGCGGGACGCCGAAGATCCCTTCCAGGCCGATATAGAGCGACCCGATCAGCCGATCGACGCCATAGCCGCGGTGCGCGAACAGATCGAGGCCCACTCTGTCGAGCACCGATCCGAAGTACGCATACGCGAGAAAGACGACTGCGGTCACGGGAAGTATCCACCCGACGGTGCGGCGCGTCGCCTCGAGCACGAGCAGTACGGTCAGCGCGCCCAAAACAAGATCGGCGATCAGCGGGGTCGCCGCCCGGTAGACGAACTGCTCGAGACCGATCAGCGGCCAGCCGAGAGCTGCGAGAGCGAGTCCGGCGAGCGTCCAGTCGACGACGCTTGCGCCGGTGCGGCTGCGTCTCGCCGAAGGCACAGCCGGGTAGCAGAGGAACGTGAGGATCAGTGCGACGAGGAGGAAGCTGACACGGTAGAACTGCGGTTGAACGATCTCGACGACCCAGTACAGCGCGTAAATCGACAGGCCGATCGAGAGCACGGCCGCCACCTTCGCACTTGTCCCCTGCAGTTCGCGGGGAGCGGCTTCAGCGTCGATGATTGGTGGCGACGCATCAACCACCAAAGGGTCGACCTTGCGCTTCATTCCAGACCCGCTTCTCTCTATAGAATCTGATCGCGCCGGGATGAAACGCAGCCGGCGATCCGGCCACGGCGGTCCGCAACGATAAATTAGCGGCCTCGGGGTGAATGGCGGCGAGCTGGGCTTGCCGGTCGAAGAGCAGCCGCGTGATCTGGTACGCGAGGTCCTCCGGCATCGACGTTCCGACGACGAGCAGGTTGGCGACGCCGACCACGTCTGTGGGAGACGACAGGCCAGGATACGCGGAGGCCGCTATGGTCACCGGCAGATACAATCCGGCCCCGTAGCGGTTCTGGAGTGATGGAAGCACGTCCCCTGAGGGCAGCAGCACCATGCGCGTCCGGGGGGTATTGGCGAGGTCCAGGATCGCTGCGGTCGGCAGACCGCCGCTCCAGAAAAACGCGTCGAGCTTACCGTCCTTGATGGCATCGACCGATGCCGATACCGCGAGGCTCTGACGGCGAACGTCGTTGGGCTGCAACCCGGCAGCTTCAAGAACGCGGAGCGCGATCAACTCGGTGCCGCTCCCTGCCGCCCCGGTCGACACGACGCGTCCTCGCAGGTCGCCGATGCTGCGGATCCCGCTCCCTTCGAGCGCAACGATGTGGGTGTAGTTGGTGTAGAGAACGGCGAGCGCCTGCGCCGGTACCGCTCCCGTCGCCGCAAATGCGCCGCTGCCTTTTACGGCGTCCGCCAGGGTATCCGCAAGTGTGAACGCGATATCGGAACGGCCATCGCGCAGGAACTTCAGATTATCGACGGACGCAGCGGTGACTTCAGCCGTCGCCTGGACACCGGGCAGGTCGTCGCTGATGATCTTCGCCAGCGCGCCGCCGTACGGGTAGTAGACGCCACCGGTGCCGCCGGTGGCAATCGACAGGCGTTTGACCGGCGGCCTCGCGGCATGGTCCGCGCCGCACGCCGCCGCGCTGGCGATCACCGCCACCGCCGAAAGCAGCACGCAGCCGGCGCGCGTCATTTGTGTGGAGCCGTCAAGCGTCTCGGGTGTGGATCCTTCAAGCGCTTCGAAACACGCGTGAGGACTAGCGCAGCGTGAAGGTCAGTTCGATGAGGATGAGGACGGGAACGGGCTTACCGAAGCGCGTGCCCGGACGGAATCTCCAGTTGCGCACGGCCTCGAGGGCTTTCTGATCCAGGCCGAAGCGGTCGTCGAGCGAGCGGACGATCCGTACCTGGCCGACCGACCCATCGTCGTTCACCACGGCTTCGACTTCGACCGTCCCCTGCACTTTCGCGCGCATCGCTTCGGAGGTGTACTCGGGCTTCTTCTCGAACACCACGGCCGGCGAGACGAGCCCCGGGGTGCCGTCGCGAAACGCTCCCCCGCCGGTGCCGCCGCCGGACCCGGGACCGAGTCCGGAGCCGGACCCAGGGCCTGAACCGGTGCCGGTGCCTGTGCCCGATCCCCCGCCGGTGCCCGAACCAAGAGACGCCGTCGCGGTCGGCATGTTCGTGATCATGCCCGGCAGTTCCTGCACGCTCGACGCGGTCGGGACCGCCGGGATCGTCAGCTGCGCCTGGGGGGGCGGAGTTTCCTTGAGCACCGGCTTTGGCGTCGGCGCCACGGGTACGGTGATCTTCGCGGGCCCCTTCAGCTCCGTCCTTTTCGGCGGGTCGGGCATCTTGTTGCCGCCTCCACCACCGCCGCCCCCCGGCCCCTTCTGAACGATCCACGTAATATCGGACGGGGTCGTGAACTGCGTACTGGGCGAAACGGTCTCGGGCCGCGTGATCACGAACAGGAACAGGAGCGCTATCCCCACGTGGGCGATCACGCTCCCCGCCGCGGAGTTGCGAAACTGGGCCAACCCAACACTTCCGTGCGGCACCTCGCCCGCGAGGAATCTCGAATTGGGGCTTGCGCCTTGGGGGACCTGCTCCATTGCGTCAGGTGACGGGGACAGCTTCATTCTGGACGTTTCAGCTGCCAATCGCAAGGCTGCAATAAAGGTGCCCCGGCTCTTCCCTTATTAGACGCCACCGAATGTCAGCCGGACGTCAGCTGTTGTCCTCGAACGGCAAAGAAACGAAACTCAGTCGGTTGAGATACGACGTCGCCGTCATCGGGGCCGGACCAGCTGGGGCCTGGTGTGCCTGCCGCCTTGCGACGGCCGGGGCGACGGTCGCGCTGGTCGACGGCAGCCATCCACGGGAAAAGGCCTGCGGGGGCGGGGTCAGCGGACGTGCGCTGGCGGTCGTCGGTTCGGCACCTGACGGGACTGCCGGGGTTAGAATCGAGTCGGCAACCTTCGCGTATGACGGGCGGCGTGTAGAACTGCCCCTGACCGGGGGCAATGGCCGAGCGCCGCTCAGTGTGTTTGCAAGGCGCGACTTCGACGCGCATCTCGTCGAGCGCGCGCGTGCCGCAGGAGCCACGCTGATCGAGGAACGGGTCGTGGAC
>JACDCA010000682.1 GCA_013694635.1 Acidobacteriota bacterium
AAAAGCCGCTTCAGCGAGATCATTCGCAAGGTGAGGGCTGGGCGCCGGGTCATCGTCACCCACCACGGTGCAAAGGTGGCCGAGATACGGCCCGTCGAGGCCGAGCCCGCGCGGCTCGAAGCCAGGCTCGAGCAATTCGAACGAGACGGAGTCGTCCAACGGCCGGCAGACCCCGAACCACACACGCCTCTCGTGGCGCGGCGGCGCGGCGCCCTCGCCCGTTTTCTGGCGTCGCGCGACTGACCCGTGACGATCGCCTACATCGACAGCTCGAGTGTGGTGGCGATGGTGTTCGGCGAGCCGAGTGCTCGCAAAGTGACCTCGGCGATACGCGCCTACACGCGGCTGGTCTCGTCAAACCTGCTCGAAGCCGAGGTTCGGTCGGCGCTTCAGCGCGAGCGGGCCGCGCCGGTGCCGGGCGTTTTCAGTGGGATCGATTGGGTGCACCCGAACAGAGCGCTGACGTCAGAGTTCGAACGGATAGTCGCTCACGGCACGCTTCGCGGGGCGGACCTGTGGCACGTGGCGTGTGCCCTGTTCCTGGACCCCACCGCGACCGAACTGGCATTCATCACGCTCGACGTGCCTCAGCGGCGCGTTGCGGCAGCGCTGGGATTCGACACACCCTGATTCAGCGACGTCGCCGTGCGAGTGGCCTGGCCGGACGTGGGGACAGGCAAAAATCGTCAGCTATAATCACCCACTTGCCCCGCCGAAGCGTCCGCGCGAAGGCGGACTCATTCAACCGGGTTCGCCAGTCTCAGGGATCCCGGTCCGATCCAATCCGACAGGAGTCTGTGATGAGCATCTCGCTTCAGACATCGGGCGTCCATCACGTCACGCTGCGTTCGACCGACTTGCAGCGGTCACGGCGGTTTTATGTCGAGACGCTCGGTTTCCCTGTCGCCCTCGAAGCGCCGAATCTGGTCGTCGCGCTCGCGGGCGCCACCGCCGTCGTGCTACGAGGACCTGACGCCCAGACCCCGGCAGGCGATGTCTTCAACCCGTTTCGGGTGGGCCTCGATCACGTCGCGCTTGCGTGTGCCGACGAGACGGAGCTCGAGCGCGTCGCCGGCGCGCTGTCGGAGGCCGGGGTCGAGAACACAGGGGTCAAGATGGACCCGACCCTCGGCAAGAAGTACGTCGCGTTCAAGGATCCTGACCGGATTGCCTGGGAGCTGTACATGGCCTGACCGGCGCCCGATGTCGCATGCGCCGTTCAAGGTGGCGTCACTTTCCCGACGTGGACATCATGGGGGCATCCATCACGCCTTTAGCCGTGTAGCCAATGGGTACGACGCGATAACGTAGCTCATGCCGTGGTCGCCCACCACGTAACCGCGGTCGGGCCGAGGCAGACTGAAGCCCTTGACGGTCGCCGGGAACTTCGTCTGGCGGGCAGTCCAGCGGCGTCCTCCATCCGAGGTATAGCTGAACACCCCATTTTCGCGGAATGACCAGCCGACGTTGTCGTTGGCGAAGCGCAGGTCGAATCCGGCCGAGCCGACGACGCCGCTCCAGGTCTTGCCGCCGTCGTCGGTTCGCAGAAAGCGGGCGTCGCCCATCCCGCGAATCTGCACGCCCGAAGTTTCGCTGGTGAAGTGGACCTTCCACACTCGCTGGTCCCCCTGCTCCTCCGGTCCAATCAAGGTGGACCAGGTAGCTCCACCATCCTCTGTCTTGGCCGTTATGCGCGCTGTGCCGACGGCGTAGCCGACTCGAGGCAAAACGTCTCGAGCCGCTTTATCTCCGGCCTTATCTCAACGTCGCCTTGTACCTCAGATACCTCGGTCGCACGGCCGAGGCGGCAAGTCCGATGGCCGAAGCGCTCAAAATCGAGCCGGAGTCCCCCAGCGCTCATTACGTGGAAACGCTAATGCAGGTGGACCTCTGGAAAACCGAAGAAGCGACCGCGCTGCTCAAGCGTGTTGAGTCGTACGGCAGAGAAAAACGCCTTCCAGCGATTTCAGTGCTTATCACCCAGCACGCCGCGCTCTCGAACGTCGAGATACGAAGGCCGCGGAAACGATGCTTGCCGCGATCACGAGGACGGTCGCTGATCCGCGGACCTCGATTTACGACGTGCAATGGGTTCCCGTGGATGTCGTCTCCTTCCTTGCACGGAAGGGAAAGCGTGAGCCCGCCCTTACCCTTCTCCTTCAATGCGCGTGCGATTCCGCCCTTCGACTGGCTTGTGCTCGACCCATACCTCAAAGGGTTGCAGTCTGATCCGCGATTTAAAGAGGTCGCCGCGAAGTCCCGATTGCAATTCGACGAGATGCTTCGAATTGTCGACAAAGCAAGGGCGAGCGGCGAGATGCCGCCGTACCTGGAGCGCCCGCTGAAGGACTTGCTGGCGAGGATCGGCAGCTAGTCCGGTTGCCGAGAGGCCGAGGCACTGACCTCTAAATTTAGTTGTTAGAAGTTAGAAGTTAGGACTTGACTAGAATCACCTGATGGTCCGCGTCAGGTTTGCCCCATCTCCGACAGGTTTCCTGCACGTCGGCGGGGCGCGGACGGCGCTCTTCAACTGGCTGTACGCGCGGCGGCACGGGGGCACGTTCGTTCTGCGCATCGAAGACACCGACGCGGAGCGCTCCTCGTGGGACATGGTCACCGGCATCGTCGAGGGCCTGCGCTGGCTCGGTCTCGACTGGGAGGAAGGGCCCGATGTGGGTGGTCCGCACGCGCCGTACTTCCAGTCCGAGCGGCTCGACAAATATCGCGAAGGCGCGGCTGATCTCGTCTCGCGGGGGCTCGCGTATTGCTGCTTCTGCACGGCCGAGACGCTCCAGCAGAAACGGCAGGCCGCCGAAGCTGCTGGTGGAGGATGGATCTATGACCGTGCCTGCGGCGCGTTGCCCGTGGCGGAGGTCAGGCAACGGCTGGCGGCGGGGACGCCCGGCGCCGTCCGGTTCAAGGTCCCGTCAGGGAAGACCTCGTTCCCCGACCTCGTGCACGGACCGATCGCGTTCGACAACGCGAACATCGAAGATTTCGTGATTCTGCGGTCCGACAGCCAGCCCACCTATCACCTGTCGGTTGTCGTCGATGACATCGACATGAAGATCACGCACGTGGTCAGGGGGGACGACCACATCTCCAACACCCCGAAACAGGTGATGCTGTATGCAGCGTTCGGCGCCACGGCGCCGTCCTTCGCGCACGTCCCACTGATCCTCGGGCCCGACAAGAAGCGCCTGAGCAAACGGCACGGTGCGACCTCGGTCATGGAATATCCCCGGCTCGGCTACCTGCCGGAAGCGATGGTCAACTTCCTGTCGCTCCTCGGCTGGTCGCCAGGCACCGACGAAGAACTATTCACCCGCGAGGATCTCATCTCCCGGTTCACGCTCGAAGGGATCAGCGGCGGCAACGCGGTGTTCAACCCTGACAAGCTGGATTGGTTCAATCAGCAGCACATTCTGCGGCTGACCGATGACGAGCTCGCCGGTCGGCTGAAACCGGTCCTACAGGAGCGGAGTCTCTGGAGCGATGAATTCGAGGGCCCGAAGGGCGCCTGGTTCCGCGCGCTGGTCAGCTTGTACAAGACGCGGCTGAAGACATTGCCCCAGTTTGCAGAGGATGCGCGGCCGCTTCTGACCGACGAGATCACGATCGACCCGGAGGCGGTGAAAAAGCACCTCTCGAAGCCCGGCCTCCATGAGGCGCTCGCCGAACTCGCGGACACGTTCGAGCGCGTCGAGCCGTTCGCGGCCGGCGCGCTCGAGCAACGGCTTCGCGCGATCGCCGAAGCCAGGCAGATCAAGCCCGCCGCGCTGATCCATGCGACACGGGTCGCCGTGACGGGCCGCGCCGTTAGTCCCGGTCTGTTTGAAGTGCTCGAGCTCGCCGGACGCGAACGGGTCGTGCACAGGATCCGGGCAGCCGAGCCGTTTTTACTTCCTTCTCATCCGTCAGAGTCGTTTAACGGCTGAGCTCCGTTCACCTGCGCATCGATGGCAACTGATTGCCGAGAAGGTGGCCTTCTCGTGCACATTACCGCCCGTTCAGCTGGTTCTCCTCTAAGTCTGAACCGCTCAACCACTTCCAGTGAAAGCACATCTCGTGCGTGGCACCTCCGTTGCACTAGTTGGGCTCGCCTGACGTTTCGCCGCAGGGAGGCGGATCAGGAAAGTTTTACGAGCCTAGGGAGGAGGACCAAGGTGGCCAAGGAAGATCGCGGATTTGCGTCGATGGATCGCGCCAAACAGCGCGAGATTGCCAGCAAGGGCGGGAAAGCCGCACACCAGAAGGGAACCGCGCACGAGTGGACGAGCGAGGAAGCACGGGATGCCGGCCGCAAGGGCGGGATCGCGAGCCATCGCCGTCGTCGCGAAGCGATGGGTCCGGCAGGGGACACGAGCGCGGAGACGGGCAGCGGTACGGTAAACGACGACGCACAGGGCAGCCTGCGCGAGGAATCGTCGTCTTACTCGGGCTCGGACTCGCCTCGCGACGATCGATAGTCATGTGAAGCGCCCGACACCCAGGTCGGGCGCTCCGCACTTTCCGCACCCCCAGCACCCCTTTCGCACCACCGTTCGGCATTTTCTGACTAGAATTCAGGCCGTGCAGCCTTCCGACTATGCGGGTGCGCGCCGCGCCCTCATGCGCCGCGATCCCGTGCTCGCCGCCATCATCAAACGCAAGGGGGCCTGCGGCCTGGGCGACGTCCGGGACCGCTTCGATCATTTCGCGATGCTCGTCAGGGCGATCGTCTTCCAGCAGTTGTCCACCAAGGCCGCGACGACGATCCATAGCCGGTTGATCGCGTATTTGCCTGATTCCAAACCAACCCCCGAAGCGCTTGCCACGGTGACCGAGGCCCAGTATCGGACGGCCGGGATCAGTCGTCAAAAAGCCGCGTATCTGGCAGACCTGTCCGAGAAAGTCCTTTCGGGCGCGCTGCCGCTCGACAGCCTGGATGCCATGAGCGATGACGAAGTGATCACGGCACTGACGAAGGTCAAGGGCATCGGGCGCTGGACCGCTGAGATGTTCCTCATCTTCCGGCTGCAGCGTCCGGACGTGTTGCCGGTCGGGGACCTCGGCATTGTCAACGCCATCCAGAAGGCGTATCGCCTGCGGAAGAAACCAACGCCGGATCGCATGCGCAAACTCGGCGAGGCCTGGCGCCCGTATCGATCGATTGCCACGTGGTACCTGTGGCGGAGCCTCGAGACCGGGCCGAAGAAGTAACCAAGGCGCGGGTCGCAGGTCGCGGGTCGCAGTTAGAAAGGCATCACAGAACGATGAAGCGCTTCCCCCGTTTACGCGCACTGCTGCCGGCGTGTGCCGTGTTGTTGATGGCAACGCCTCACGCGCAGCAGAAGCCTCCCGACAAGTGGGACGTCAACGCCGACCTCGGGCCCACGACGAAGTTGTCGTTCGATACCGCCGAAGGCACGTGGATGAATGTGGATGTCAGCCCCGACGGGAAGCAGATCGTGTTCGATCTGCTCGGCGACATCTACAT
>JACDCA010000690.1 GCA_013694635.1 Acidobacteriota bacterium
TCACTGATCACTGATTACTGACTACTGACCTACTGACTACTGACTACTGATCACTGATCGCTGAAGACTTCCGGCATCTGGCGCTTGTGGTCGCTGGCGCGCGCCATGCGTTCGATTCGCCCGGCGAGCGCGGAGGAGCCGGCGCCGGGGCCATCCTTCAAGTACCGCTCGAGCTCCACGTACGTGAAACCCATTTCGGACTCGTCGGTCTGCCCCTGCCACAATCCCGCGCTCGGCGGTTTCTCGATGATCGACTCCGGTATCCGCAGCTCGCGCGCCACGGCCCGCACGTCACTCTTCAACAAGCTGCCGATCGGCAGGATATCGACGCCGCCGTCGCCGTACTTGGTGAAGTACCCGATGGCCAGCTCGGCGCGGTTGCCTGTGCCGGCGACGAGATAGTTCAGTGAGTTCGCGACGAAGTAGAGCGACGTCATACGCAGCCGCGGCTTGATGTTCGCCACCGGAACGCGGGCCTTCGCATCCACGGCGTCATGGACGGCGGCGGGACGTTGCGCGTCCGGTAGATGGGCGAGCGCCGTACGGGCGTCGAGCAGTAATCGATCGTACGCGGCCGCAAGGTCGATCCGGATCGTCGGAATCTTGAAGTGCTCCGCGGCCATCTGCGCGTCGGACTCGTCCCGCGGATCGCTATGGCAGGGGAGGATGACGCCGACGACGTGACCGGGCGTTGCAGACGTCGCGAGGCCGGCGACAACCGCCGAATCGATGCCGCCGCTGAGACCGACGACGATGCCGCGGGTGCTGGAGGCTTCCACCTGCGCCCGTATCCAGCGGGCGATACGCGCCGCGTCTGTGTTCATGGTGTCTCGCTATGTCGGAAGGGACTCTTCGTGATGTTCGATGATCCGCAGAAAGGCGTCCACCAGCGAAGGGTCGAAATGGCGCCCGCGCTGCCGTTCGATTTCGCCGATGGCTTCGTCGACGGGCCACGCCTCCTTGTACGGGCGCTGTTGAATCAGCGCATCGAAGACATCGGCAACCGCGACGATACGTCCGGCCAGCGGGATCGACTCACGCGGAATTCCGGCGTACCCGGTACCGTCCCACCGCTCGTGGTGACTGAAGGCGATCTCCTCGGCCAGGCGAAGGATGGGGAACCGGCTCCCCGACAGGATCCGGGCGCCGATTGCCGTGTGCGTCTTGACGACGTCGAATTCGTCGGTCGTCAGTTTGCCGAGCTTCAGCAGGATGGCGTCGGGCACGCCGATCTTGCCCACATCGTGAAGCGGGGCGGCGCGACGTATCAGCGTCACCTGCGGTTCCGGAAGACCGATCTTTTTCGCGATCAACGAGGCCATCTGTCCGACACGGACCGTATGGTGCCCGGTGTTGTCGTCGCGGAACTCCGCCGCGAGCGCCAGCCGGTCGATGATCTCGATCTGGGCGCCGTCGAGCTCGCGGGTGCGCTCGCGCACCTTGGCTTCGAGCATCTGGTTCTGGGTCTGGATTTCGAGATACAGGAACCGGGTCTCGAGCAGCGTGCCGATCCGGAGCAGTGCCTCGCCGCTCGTGAACGGCTTGTTCAGAAAATCCTTCGCCCCGCGCGACAGCGCCTTGCTCTTTGCCTCCTCCGAGTCGTCCCCGGTGAGCATCAGGATCGGCAGGTACGTCGACTCGATGATTTCGTTCAACGCGTCCATGACCCGCAGGCCGTCGAGATGCGGCATGTGCAGGTCGAGGAGGATGAGATCCGGCCGGTGCTCAACGTACATAGCGACCGCTTCGCGCGGGTCGGTGGTCGTGTAGATGCGCGTGAAGCCGCCGCGCTCGAGCAGGCGGCGCAGCGCCTCCACGCTGGCCGGCTCATCGTCGACAACGAGGATGCGCGCCGTGGTGAACCGACGTCTGGTCATCGAACCGTGGGCTCCGCGTTGATTATGCTCTCAACCGCCGGAGACTCCGGCCAGGCAAGGTGTGGTCCCCCGGTATAAGGCGCGTGAGCGAGCGCTGACTGGAAGAGCGCGCACTGCGACGCGTAGAACACCAGCTTCAGGTAGTGGCGGCCGACGATGAAGGTCTGGCCGAGCAGAAGCGCACTCCACAGCGCGATGCCCTGGCCCGGGACGGATGGGGCCAGCAACGCGTACACCGCGGCCAGCCCCAGAAACAGTGCGCAGTTCAACAGGTAGACGGCGGCCACCGCGCCGAAATGCCGCCGGACGAACCTCGCGGCCGCGGCAACGGCGGCCAGCGCGCTGCGGCGCTCCTCGACGACGATTCGAATCCGTGCGTAGTCCAGGATGACACTGAAGAACGCCAGCACCGCAGCGAAGAGTGCGTAGCCGCCGACGCGGATCAGAAACGCCGTTCGCTCCACGACGACGTGTCTGGTGAGCGCGACGTAGAAACCCTCGAAAATCGCCGGGTGGATCCACGCAAAGAGGACGTAATAGATCGCCAGACCTACGGCCGCGAGCCGCAGCAGGCGCCACATGTGGATGCCGCACGCGGCGAAGAACCCTGGTGTGCGCGTGGACCGCGCGCGGGCGAGCCTGTCGATGATTCCTCCGGTGAGAAACGACCATATCAACAGCCAGGCGGCGGTGGCGCCGGCGATCGTCACGGCAAGCGGCTGGTTGTCGAGCAGCGCGCTGATATTCCGGAGCACGGCGCCGAAACCTCCGATCGACGGCTGAAACGTGGCGCCGAGGCCGGTGGCCTGCCGCTCGAACTCCGTCCACCACCCATAATCAGCTCCGGCGGCAACGGCATCGGCGGTCATGCTCGGACCCAGGTGGTCCTTCAGCATGCCGCCGAGCGCAAGCGCGAGGGGCAACGCGATCAGCAGCGTGACCCCGCACATGGCGGCGAGGAGCGCGGGCGCGCCGTTGACGCGCCGCATCCCTTCCCGCAGCGCCGCGCCTCCTCCCCTCATACGAACGATCCGTAGGTGAGGAGGTGGTCCTGCAGCCAGATCAGCCACGCGAGCGACCACTTGCGGGCCGCCCGTCGCGCCTGCGGTCTGAATGTGTAGGAGTTGTTCGTCCGGTTGACGTCGAGCAGCAGGATGCCGTCGGGATCGACCTGCGCGTAGGCCGCGGCGACAGGCCGCTCGGTCTCGAAAAGCTTCCAGCGGTCACGCCCGTCCCATTGCCACCGCTGCTCCTCGCCGTTGTCGAAAACGACCCGCACGGCAACCGGGAACCACCCCTCGCCCAGCCGGCGGGCCACGACAGTCGTGCGGAAATTCTTTGCCGACGGCTCGCTCCGCAGCAGTTCGATCGAGTAGTCGAACGTGGCGGAGCTGCGATAGACCTGGTCGAAAAACCAGGTCAGGTCCTGTCCGGACGCTTCGTTCACGACCGCGAAGAAATTCGCAGGCGTTGGATGCGTGAACGCATGGCGGGTGAAGTAGGTCGACATCCCGCGCTGCAGTGTCTCCCAGCCGAGCATTCGCTCCAGGGTGTGCAGCCAGTGCGCCGTCTTGTCATAACTGATCGCTCCGGCCGACTGCGGCCAGTAGCGCCAGGAAGGTTTCGACGGGTCGTCGCCTGACGCGCGGGCGACCGAGCTTTGGGCCTGTGTGGCGCGGGTGATCTCGAGGCCTCTGAATACCCAGGGAATGAAATCGTCAAAGTACCGCTGCACGTAATAGCGCCGGGAGAAGGCCTCCTGCATGACGCGGGCGGTGGAGAAGGTGTTGAGCCCTTCGTCCATCCACGCGTGTTCGAATTCGTTGGTCGCAACGATGCCGTACCAGAACTGGTGGCCTGCCTCGTGGATCGTGACCTCCTCCGGGTCGCCGGCATGCCGCGGCGCGATCCAGCGCGTGCCGGCGGTAAAGAGCGTCGGGTACTCCATCCCGCCCGTCCCGCTCGCATACGCCGGATCGACGATGGTGATGTGGCCGTAGGGGTAGGGGCCGAACCATTCGCCGTAATACCTGAGTGCGGCGCGCGTCGCGTCGAAGTGACGCTTCGCCTGGCCAACATGCTCCGGCTGCAACAGCAGCCGCATCTCCACCGGAGGCAGGGTCGGATGTTCGAACCGCTCGTGACGCTCGATGTAGGCGGGGCTCGTCGTCCACGCGAAGTCGTGCACGTCCTCCTGGTAGTAATGGTGGGTCGTCGAATTCGCCCCGATCGTCTGTCTGCGTTCACGCCCCGTTGCGCCGACCGTCCAGCCAGCGGGCACCGACAACTGGACGTCGTAGCTACCAAAATCGGCGAAGAACTCCGTCGTGGCATGGAACTGGTGGCAGTTCCACCCGGTGTCTTCGAACACGCCGATCTTCGGGAACCACTGCGCGATGAAGAAGTAGTTGCCGATGGCGCCCGTCCTCGCGATGGGTCGAGGCACTGTTGACGTCCACGTGATGGAGATGTCGACGGTTTCTCCCGGACCGACGGGGGCGTCCAGCGGCACTTCCATCACCGTCCGATCGTCGGTATTCCCATCGTCTGGTGCGATGTAGCGCACGCGCGAGGTGAGCTCGGCCACGGCCTCTCCCCGTGTCACGCGCACGCTGTCGACGTCGATGGATCCGCGGTGCTCGGGAGGGATCTCCGGGACGTCGGGGCCCGCCAGCGCACGCTCGCGCATCCATGACGACCGGTTGTCGCGCCACGCGTTGTAATACAGGTGAAACTGCAGCGTGTGGGCGGGCGCGCTGGCGATGTTGCGCCAGGAAATGGTCTCCTCGCCGGTGATCCTCCGGGCTGCCGCGTCGAGCGCGGCGTTGATCCTGTAGTTGGCGTTGCGCGGAGACCGCTGCGCAGGTCTCGGAACGGATCCGGCGACCGCGACCGGTTGTGGCACATGCGGCGCCGACCAGGGAGGGCGTTCGCGGGGCTCCTGTAGACCGCTGAATGCCAGCAGCGCAGTCAGCGCTGAGATGCGCGCGAGCACGCGGCCATGCTATCACCGGCTCAGCGGTCTATCGGCCCGAGCGGCGCATTACAATGTTGTTTAATTTCGTTCAGGAGCATCCATGGCATCAAAG
>JACDCA010000693.1 GCA_013694635.1 Acidobacteriota bacterium
TGCTGAATATGCTGGTGGCCGCGCTGGTGGCGACTGGATTGTCGGGCTGTTCGTACAACAAGTTCACGACCCAGGAAGAGGCGATCAAGGCGTCGTGGGGAGAGGTGCAGAACCAGTTGCTGCGCCGCAACGATCTGATCCCCAACCTGGTCGAGACGGTCAAGGGGTATGCCGCACAGGAGAAGGAAATCTTCACACGGATTGCCGACTCACGCGCGCGGCTCGCCGGGGCGAAGACGCCCGAGGAGACGATCGCGGCGGCCAACGAACAGTCATCTGCCCTCGCCCGACTGCTGGTGGTGGTCGAAAACTACCCGAACCTGAAGTCCGACGCGAATTTTCAGCGGCTGATGGACGAGCTCTCCGGCACCGAAAACCGCATCGCCGTCGCCCGCGGCCGGTACAACGAACGGATCCAGGAGTTCAATACGACGCGACGCCGCTTCCCCTCGAACGTCACGGCGAAGATGTTCGGGTTCAAGGAGTATCCGTATTTCGCGGCGCCGACCGACGCCCAACAGGCGCCCAAGGTGAATTTCGGGAATCGCTGATCATCCGACCAGGTCGTGGGTCCGCTGCGAACAGCTCGTCGACCTCGACGGCCCGCGAGATGATCTTCTGCTCGAGGCTGTATTGGATGATGGCTTCGAGGCCGTGGCGGTTCGGCTGGAGGCCGTACGGCAGGGGGTCGGCGATTATTTTCCGCGATCCTCCAGCGTGCTGCCGGTTGACGTCCCGGCGCGGCTTCTACACAATGACGCTCAATGCCGCAGCGACCAGCACGTACCGCTCGCGTTTCTGACAACCTCGCCGAGCGAATCAAGCGCCAGATATCGAGCGGTAAGCTCACCGCCGGCGAGAAGCTTCCCGCGGAGCGGGCGATGGCGCGGCGCTGCAACACCAGCCGCGTATCTGTCCGAGAGGCTTATCGGTCGCTCGAAGAACTGGGGCTCCTGGCCATCCGGCGCGGCGCCGACGGCGGCGCCTTCATCAACGAAATGGGGCACGATGCCGTGCAGCGTTCGCTGTCACTGGTACTCAAGCTTGGCCGGACCTCCCACCAGGAACTGACCGAAGCGCGGCTGCTGATTGAGCCGCCGATCGCCCGTCTGGCCGCCCTCCGGGCGAGCCCGGAAGACATCGCCAAGCTGAGGCTGGTGCTCGAACGTCAGGAGGCCGCGCTCTCGCGGAACGGAGACTTCCGTCCACATAGCCTGCTCTTCCACCGCGCAGTCGCCGAGTGCGCGGGTAACCTGCCCTTGAGAACGTTGATGAATTCGCTCTCGGACCTGATCCTCGAAATCGTGTCCGTGATCGACACCCCGCGGCCCGTCAAGGAGGGCATCTGCCGGTTCCACCGCGCGATTTTCGAAGCGATCGAGCGGCATGACGAGGTCGCGGCGCAGCAACTCATGCTGGAACACATCGGCAAGGTGCAGAACGGCATTGGCGAAACCCTCGCGCAACAGCTGCAGCGCGACGATGACGGGGAGCGCGACCTTCGGACTCGCAAGCCGGCCATGCGCCGGCGCCGTGTCCCGGCGAGCGCCTGCCTCTGAACGTCGCCGTCAGGGTCAGTGGCTGAATTCCTAAGTCTGTCGGCAGCCATCTCCCGGTTGGTCGCCCCCGGCGCGTCGGTCGCGCTGGAAGGTTTCACGCACCTCATTCCATTCGCCGCAGGCCACGAAATCATCCGGCAGGAGCTCACCGGCCTGACGCTGATCCGGATGACACCGGACCTTCTCTACGATCAGATGATCGGCTGCGGCTGCGCCCGGAAACTGGTGTTTTCCTGGGGCGGAAATCCCGGAGTCGGCTCCCTGCATCGCTTCCGGGATGCGGTCGAACATGGGTGGCCGCATCCTCTCGACATCGAAGAACATAGCCACGCCGCAATGGCCCTCGCCTACGCAGCTGGCGCGTCGGGCATGCCGTGCGCGATCTTCCGCGAGTATTTCGGCTCCGACCTCGTTCAGGCGAATCCACGCATTCAGTTCGTCACCTGTCCCTTCACCGGTGAACGGCTCGCCGCAGTGGACGATCTCGAGACGGAGGGCACCAACGCCGTGGTGCTTCCTTCCTGGACGATCGACGCAGTCGTGCTCGCACCCGGTGGCGCCCGTCCGTCGTATGCCCATGGTTATTACCAGCGCGACAACACCTTCTACACGCGGTGGGATGAGTTCTCGCGCGATCGCAAGTCGTTCCGGCAGTGGATCGATCGCGAGGTGCGACGGGTCGGTGGGCCGGCAGCGGGAGAAATGGCTTCGTGAGTTACACCGCCACCGAAATGATGACCATCGAGGCCTCGCGTGCGCTTCGGAACGAAGACATCTGTTTCGTGGGGATCGGCCTCCCCTCGGCGGCCTGTAACCTCGCCCGTTTGACTCACGCTCCCCGCCTGACGCTGGTCTACGAGTCGGGGACCCTCGAGACCAAGCCGCACGTACTGCCGCTTTCGATCGGCGACGGGGAACTGGCGGAGACGGCTCTCTCAACAGTTCCGGTCCCCGAGATGTTCCAGTACTGGCTCCAGGGTGCGCGAGAAGACCGGGTGGCCGCTGCGCTTCCGCAGCACCGTCACCGACACACCACCGCCGACCGCCGGCGAGCTGGCGGCGCTACGCGACTTGATGACCCGGACGGCGCACGCACATGGGACAGCCAGCGTCGGCTGATGGAGGTTCGATGAGTCGACCAGAGCTGGCCGGCACGCAGCCTCCGCTGCTGTTTCCGGCATACAGGTTCACCGTCCGTCGCGCGCCGTCGCAGCCCGCCATTCACCTGCCGGAGTCGCTGCCCGATCTGAATGCCCCCGTGTATGGGTCGGACCGTTCTTCACCTTGGTCTTGCAGCACACGGCACGCCCGCGGGCACCCTTCGTGTCCCTCGGCCTGTTTGCGCGCGGACTGCTGCGCCACCTTCACACGCGCATATACTTCGCCGGCGATCCGGCAATCGACGCGGACCTGTTCTCGCGCTCGTCCCCGGGCATTGTCGAGAGACGCTGCTGCACACCCCGATGCCACGCGACCGGCATCTGGGTATTCGAGTT
>JACDCA010000704.1 GCA_013694635.1 Acidobacteriota bacterium
CGTCTTTACGGGCATCGAGATAGGCCGCTTCGAGCTCCTGGACTGGGGCCACGAGGGTCTCCGGCACGAAACGCCCACCGAATTCACCGTAGTAGCCGCGCGCGTCCGGATCACGCCGCCCGAAAGACGGTCCGATGGCAGTCATAAGGCCTTGAAGAATGCGGTCATCTTGTCGGGATCCTTGATGCCCGGCGCGCTCTCCACACCGGAAGAGACGTCGACGGCATAGGGAGCCACCGCGTCGACGGCGGCGGCGATGTTCTCCGGCGTCAGGCCTCCAGCAAGGACGATCGGCCGTCGTCTGGCGGCCTCCCTCGCGAGCTGCCAGTCAATCGTCCGTCCCGTGCCACCGCGCCGTGAAGGGTCATGCGCGTCCAGCAGCACCGTGATCGTCGACGGCAACAGGTCGAGCGACGCCGGATCGAAGCCATCGCGAATCGGAACCGCCTTGATGACGGGTGTCATCAGGCCTGCAGCGAACTCCATCGACTCATCGCCGTGAAGCTGGACGGCTCCAAGTGGGACTTCACCCGACGTCCGGCGCACGTAGCCGGCATCCTGATCGACGAACACGCCGACGCACACGACCTCGGGAGGCACGGCTTCCACGATGTCACGCGCGGCCTCGGGTGGGATGAAGCGCGGGCTCTCCGGCCAGAACACGAAACCGAGCACGGATGCGCCGAGATCCACGGCGAGCCGGGCATCTTCGATGCGCGTGATGCCGCAGATCTTGACGCGCGGCTTCATGATGCCCGCAGCTCCCTGAGCGCCGCGCCCGGATCGGGCTGCGACATCAGTCGCTCGCCCACCAGAAAGGCGTCGTAGCCTGCCGCACCGAGCCGACGCATATCGTCGCCCGACGTGATCCCGCTTTCGGCGACCTTGATCGCATAGTCCGGCATCCTTTCGACCAGACGCCTGTGGACCTCCGGACCGACGTTCAGCGTCCTGAGATTGCGGCTGTTGACGCCGATCACTTCCGCTCCCGCGTCGATCGCGCGCGCGAGCTCGGTTTCGTCGTGGACCTCGACGAGCACCGCGAGCCGGCGTCCCCTGGCGACGACCAGCAGCTGCTTGAGCAGGCGATCGTCCACCGCCGCGACGATCAGCAGGATGGCGTCCGCGCCGAGCCACGCCGCTTCGTGGACCTGATAGTCCGAGACGATGAAATCTTTCCGCAGGAGCGGCACGCGAACCACGGCCCGGACGTCCCTGAGATCGGCGGGCGAGCCGTCGAAGAACGTCGGCTCGGTGAGCACGGAAATCGCCGCCGCGCCCGCATCTTCGTAGTCCCGCGCGTGGCCGGCAGGATCGTAGTCGCTGCGCAGGATGCCCTTCGACGGAGAGCGGCGCTTGCACTCTGCAATCACGCGCGGCGCCGGTGACGATCGGACAGCTTCGACGAAGCCGCGTCCGTCTGGCTGACGGCCCTGCACGTGCTCCAGTTCCGCAACCGGACGCGATTGACTGCGAACCTCAACCCCGCGCCGCGTCGCCGCGACGATCGTCGCCAGCAGGTCGGGCGTGCGCGCCGCAGTCATATGCTTGCGCTCGTGCTCTGACTCGAGGCGCTGACGAGTCTCGCGAGCACCCGGGCGGCGCCCCCGTCGTCCAGCGCAGCCGCGGCGCGCGCAATGCCGTCCGGAACGCTCGTTGCGGTCCCCGCGACCAGCAGCGACACGCCGGCGTTGAGCAGGACGATGTCGCGCGGAGCACCACGGTCGCCGTCAAGAATGCGCCGCGCGATCAGTGCATTTTCGGCCGCGTCGCCTCCCTTCAGGGCTTCCGGCGCCGCTTTCGCTAACTGGAAGTCCGACGGGTGGATGTAGAAGGTATTGACCGCCCCGCCCCGGCACTCGGAGACCTTGGTGTAGCCGGTCGTCGAGATCTCGTCGAGACCGTCGGCGCCATGGACGACCCAGGCGCGCTCGGAGCCGAGGAGGGCCAGGGATCGGGCCACCAGCTCAGTCAATTCCGGGCGTGGCACACCCACCAGCTGCCGCGCGGCCCCTGCCGGATTCGTCAACGGACCGAGCAGATTGAACGCGGTCCGGATGCCGAGTTCCTTGCGGGCTGCCGCCGCATGACGCATGGATGGATGGAAGGTCGGCGCGAAGAAAAACGCTATGCCGGCGTCCTCGAGACATCGCTCCACGACGTCGGGCGTTGCCGTGATGTTCACGCCGAGCGCTTCGAAAAGATCGGCGCTGCCGCACCGGCTGGAGACCGAGCGGTTTCCATGTTTGGCCACCCTCACGCCACACGCGGCGACGACCAGCGCGGCGACCGTGGAAACGTTGAACGTATGCGCGCGATCCCCTCCCGTGCCGCACGTGTCGAATACCGGTGCGTACTGGCGAGACAATTTCGTCGCCCGCTCACGCATCGTCCGCGCAAGGCCGACTATTTCCGCCGGGCGCTCTCCTTTCATTCCGAGCGCCACCAGAAACCCGGCGATCTGCGCAGGCTGCGCGCGCCCTTCCATGATTTCTCCCATGGCGGCGGCGGCTTCGTCGATCGCAAGATCCTGCCGCCGGTGAAGCTTTTCCAGCAACGCAGCAAACATCACAGCTCCAGAAAGTTCTTCAGCAGTTGATGGCCCTCGCCAGTCAGCACCGACTCGGGGTGAAACTGCACGCCGTGGATCGGCATCGTTCGATGACGCACACCCATGACGGTACCGTCCTCCGTGTGTGCGGTCCGCTCGAGGTCCGGCGGAAGAGGATCCGCAATCACCAGCGAGTGGTAGCGCCCGGCCGTGAACGGCTGTGAGATTCCCCGAAACACACCCTTGCCGTCGTGGAGAACAGACGACGTCTTGCCGTGCATCAGCTGCGGCGCGCGGACGACCTCACCGCCGAACGCGATGCCGATCCCCTGGTGCCCGAGGCAGACGCCAAGTATCGGCGTGGTGGCGCCGAACCGGCGGATCACCTCGATCGAAATCCCCGCGGTTTCTGGCCGGCCCGGGCCCGGCGAGATGACGATCCGGTCCGGACCCATCCCACGCACGTCGTCCACCGTGATCTCGTCGTTCCGCCGGACGACCGGCGGCGCGCCCAGCTCGCCGAAGTACTGGGCGAGGTTCCAGGTGAACGAATCGTAGTTGTCAATTAGCAGGATCACGCGGTCGTCCAGGCCGGACCGTAGTCCAGCCCTTTAGGGCTGCGCATCTCAGAGCCCTCCTTCCGCCATTGACAGCGCCTGTAATAACGCGCGCGCCTTGTCGCGCGTCTCCTCGTACTCCGCCGGCGCGCTCGAATCGGCAACGATACCGGCGCCTGCCTGGACCCGCGCGCAACCGTCCCGGATCGTGATCGTGCGGATGGCAATGCAGAAATCCAGGTTGCCCGCGAAGTCGATGTAGCCGACGGCGCCGGCGTACAGGTCACGGCGAGTCGGTTCCAGATCTGCGAGGATCTGCATCGCGCGAATTTTCGGCGCACCCGAAACCGTTCCGGCGGGAAAGCACGCCACCAGGGCGTCGAGGCGATCGTGCTCGCTCGCGAGACGCCCTTCCACCGTGGATACCAGGTGCATCACATGCGAATACCGTTCGATGGCCATGTACTGCGGCACCCGCACGGTGCCGACCTGACAGACGCGTCCCAGGTCGTTCCGCCCGAGGTCCACGAGCATCACGTGCTCCGCGCGCTCCTTCTCGTTTCGCTTCAGCTCCTCGGCGAGGCGCCGGTCGTCCTCCTCGCTCATCCCGCGCGGTCGCGTGCCGGCGATCGGGTGTGTCTCGACGTGCTCTCCCTCGACTCGCACGAGCATCTCCGGACTCGATCCGACGATCGCGAGCTTCCCCATCCGCATGAAGTACATGTAGGGCGAGGGGTTGACGTGCCGCAGTGCGCGGTAGACGGTGAACGGGTCGGCGCTTACATCGAGCTCGAAGCGCTGCGAGAGTACTGCCTGGTAAATATCGCCGGCGCCGATGTGCTCTTTGATCTTCTCGACGCCCGCCTCGAAGACCTCACGGGTTTGATTGGTGCGGAGGTCCGGCTGCGCGCCGGAGTGCTTCTCCGCATGTGACAACCCGCGCTCCAGCTCGCGCTCGAGAAAATCGATCTTCGCGCACGCAAACTGATACAGCGCGGCGAGCTCCTCGCCGGCGGTGACGCGTGCGTTGGCGATGATCAGGATCCGGTGTTTGACGTGGTCGAACGC
>JACDCA010000724.1 GCA_013694635.1 Acidobacteriota bacterium
GCCCGGGCGCTGGCCGACGCTTTCACGTCCACGCCCGGCGGTCTCGAGCGGATGCTGCTCGACGGTCCGTCCAAACATCCGCGGTATCAGCTGCTCCTTCGCGAGATGTCGCGCCTCCAGCGCCACCAGGAGGCCGGTCCCGCGGAGATCCGCGCGATCCTGGATCGCGTCTCCCTCCACTTCCTGACGCAGGAGGGGGCCGCGCGTCGGGGCGGCGCAATCCCGCCGTATACCGCCGCGCACTGCGCGACGCACGACATTGCCCGGCGGCATCGCGAGGCGGTCTTTGCCGTCGCACCCCAGGTCGCACAGGTCGTCCGCCAGTTTTCGCGCGACTTCAACGTCGTTCTCGCGCGCGGGATCCGCCGGATGTTCGCGATTGCGCTCGAGCAGTACCGCCGGACGCTCGCGGCGCGGGCGGTGCTGGATTTTTCGGACGTCCTCGAGCGAGCCCTCGAGCTGCTCCGCCGCATGGACGAATTCTCACAGAGCCGCTATCGTCTCGAGTCGCGATATCACCACGTCTTGGTAGACGAATTCCAGGACACGAGCCGAGCACAATGGGAGCTGGTGTCGCTGCTGATCGAATCCTGGGGGGAAGGGCTCGGGCTCGTGTCGAACCCTTCGATCTTCATCGTCGGAGACCGCAAGCAATCGATTTATCGATTCCGGGACGCTGAAGTGGCCGTGCTTCAGGATGCCGGCCGATACATCGGCGCGCTCAGGGCGGATGGACGAGCCCGGCAATCGATTTCCCGCAGTTTCCGAGCAGTTCCCGAGCTGTTGGATTTCGTGAATGAAGTGTGCGCGGAAATGACGCTCCCCATCTCCCGCCCGGACGCTTTCGTTTACCGCGACATCGATCGATTCCCCGATACCGGTGCGGCCCGCGACCCCCGCGGTCCGGCGCTCGGCATTGCGGCAGCCGACGATCCCGTGATCTGCGCCGATCTCGTCGCGGAGGAAATCGCCCGCATTCTGCGTGAAGACGACGTCCGCGATCGCAAGACGGGAGTCCCGCGGCGCGCCAGGCCAGGGGACATCGCCATCCTCTTTCGCTCGCGCACGAGTCACCGCGAGTTCGAGCACGCGCTCGCGGAACGAGACATACCGGCGTATGTCTACAAGGGGCTCGGATTCTTCGACTCGGATGAGATCAAGGACGCCTCGGCTCTCCTCAGATACCTCCCGCAGCCAGGTTCGGACCTCCGCGCGGCGGCGTTTCTCCGCTCGCGGTTCATACGGCTGTCCGACGCGGCGCTCGCAGCGCTTGCGCCGCATCTCGCCGACGCCATTACCGGCGACGCCGATATGTCCGCCCTGGACGCGGAAGATCAGCGCGTCCTCGGGCACGTGCGAGCGGCGGTTCCTGCATGGCTGGCGGCCGCCGATCGTATCCCGCCGGCTGAACTCTTTGAGCAGGTCCTGGCAGAAGGCGGCTACGCGTATGAATTGCGCGGAAGGCGTCGCCAGCAGGCGTGGGAGAACCTCAAGAAGATGCGGGGCCTTGTCCGCCGTGTTCAGAACCGCGGATACGCGACCCTGGCGCGGATCGCCGATCATATCGATTCGTTGAGCGCCGGCGACGAGTCGAACGCCGTGCTCGAAGCCATCGACGCCGTGAACCTGATGACGGTGCACGCCTCGAAGGGGCTAGAGTTTCCGATCGTGTTCGTCGTGAACATGGCGCGCGGGGCCGGCGGGCTGCCGCGACCGGTCCGGGTCATCGCGGACGGCGAGAATGGGCAGCCGTCCGTCTCCGTGAGCCCGTTCGTCTCGGAGTCAGACGACGTGGAGCGGGAGCGCGAGCAGCACGAAACGCGGCGCCTGCTCTATGTCGCTTTTACCAGGGCCAGAGACCGGCTGTACCTGTCGTCCGCGCTCAAGGATGGATCGCTGCAGGCGGGCCGCGGCGGACTCGCCGACGTCCTGCCGCTGTCGGTTCGGGCCCTGTTCGCCACCGCCGCCTCGTCGCCGGAGGGCACGATTGCCTGGACCTCGGGGTCCGGCCGGGAGTTCCGTTGGCGCGTGTGCCGAGCGCTCGCGGCCGTGTCTCCGCAATCCTGACGATTCCGTCTTACAGGAATCGACACTGTGGGTGACGTTGTAACCGGCGTTGGCAAGAGCATCCGCGAGTATGCGTCTCCAACGCGCTGGATTTCCGCGCTCGCAGGCGGGTAACCCTTACCAGCTGAGCAAGTTCCATTCGAAACCATGCGCGCAGTCATCTGCGGACCGCTGGTTGTCTCCTGCGGATATCACGGCGTCCTCGCCGCTGCGCAATGCCGTGCACGAGTTGCAAATGATGTTTCTGCAGGCATTTCTGGCCGGGAAGGAACCAAAAGGTTCGAACTGCGGTCTAACGAATTAACTGGCGTTCAGATTGCATGACGGCAAGCGACGGGAGGTGCGGTGTGGCAGTTCCTGCTAGTGCCCTTAGTTACGTAAGACCCACAACGACGGTGTTCGAGCTCGAAGCGCTCGAGGGGTTGCCGTGTGGCTGCGTAGCAGCGGCCTATCGCGCCCGTCCCTGGGATGTCGCGGTCGTTTCGCTCGAGGCGAAGGGTCCCCACTGCATTCTGGCCGGCCATTCGAGCGGCCAGGTGCTTCGGCTGGGCGATCCCTCGGAGTTCGACGATGAGGACGAAGCGGACGAGTAATCTCTCCTTCTAATTCCCTGACCCCGCCTGCTGCCGCTAAGATCTTGATTGCGTACGTGAAAGCCGTCCGCGTACAATTTGAAGGTTTCGAGCGGCCCTGACCGCCGACGAGGAGTGTGGAATGGCATTGACCTGTCCGAGCTGCGGGAACGACCAGAATTTTCTGGTCAAAACCCTGCAGATGCACGTGGTTCAGTTGCGCGAGTCGCGCGTGGAAGCTAACGAAGAGGGGCGCCCCGCGGTGATCGAACTGCTGTGCGACGAGTGCGAAACGGCGCTGAATTTCAGTGATTTCGACGAAGACGTCCGGAACGAAGTCCTTCTGACCCTCGGCGCCCGCTGATCGGGGCCGCCTCACTTCAGAGCGCCCGAGCGGCGCGATTCCTCGCTTACGTTTTCTTGACTTCCCCGATCCCGGCTCCTATCGTACCGGAACGGCGGTACCTGTTCTGCAGGCTTGGCGACGGTGGGAGGCGGCAGTCGGGCCGCCCGGGCGGGGGCCCGACCGGGTGGATGACCGAACGGGAAACTACTGCGAATTCACGGCGAATGCGGGATTACTACGACGTGCTCGGCGTTGGAGCCGATGCGGGGGCCGACGAGATCAAGCGGGCGTATCGCCAGCTCGCTCGGCGCTATCACCCCGACATCTCGGGTGACGACCGTACGGCCGCGTTCCTCGAAGTGGCGCGCGCGTACGAGGTGCTCACGAATCCCAACCGGCGCCGCTCCTACGATGCGTCGCTCCGCGATCGCACGTCGCGCGTCAACTGGCTGGCCGACGAGGTGGCGATCGACTTTCCATCGGTCTCCAGCGTGCTCGACGGCATGCGGCATTCGTTTTTCGGCAACATCCCGAATGCGCGCCTTGCCGCGGTCGTGGAGCTGACACCGCAGGAGGCGTTCTGGGGGGCGCTCGTCCCGCTCCAGATCCCGCTTCGAACCACCTGCGCGGGCTGCGGCGGCCGTGGCGAAGTGTGGGACGAATGGTGCGTGGCGTGCGCGGGCACCGGCGAGATCGCCGCCGACTATCCGCTCCGCCTGCGCGTTCCGCCCGGGGCGCGCGCCGGCTCGCGGTTCCGTTTCAGCGTCACGCCGCCGGGGATGGCCCCGGCGATGATCGAAATCAGCATCTCCGTGCGGTAGCGCGGCGTTCATGCGTTCGCATATCAGACTGCTCGGCGTCCTCCAGTTGACGTGGGGGGCCATCGGGCTCGTGCTCGGCGCCGCGACGCTGTTGCTGGCCATCGGCGCCCTCGCCATCGGCCTGTTCAACTCCGGCGATCGCGTGGGGGCCGGAGTCACGGCGCTTACGTTCGGCGTCTTCGCCGCCGCGCTCCTTATCGGAGGAGCGGCGAATGCGTGGGCGGGGCGGTCGTTGCGCCGCCAGGAGCCGGCGGGCCGGTCCGCGGTCATGTGGCTCGCGCTCCCGAATCTTTTCCTGCTGCCATTCGGAACGGCGCTCGGGATTTATGCCTGGTGGGTGCTGCTCCACAACGAATCGCGGGCGCTGTTCGTCGGCGCGCCGCGACAACCCTCAACATGAACAAAACAATCGGCGGTCTGGACGAAAACGTCGGAGGGGCGCTCGCGTACGCGTTCGGCTGGATCACGGGTGCAGCCTTCCTGCTGCTCGAGCCGACCAACAACTTCGTGCGTTTTCACGCCTGGCAGTCGGTCATCGTCTTCGGAGGACTGTCGATCGCGTGGTTCATCGCCTTGTCGCTGCTGTTTCCCCTGGGATGGTTCATTGCCTTTCCAATCATTCTTCCGCTGTCGGCAGTGCTCTGGCTGCTGCTGATGTACAAGGCCTACCGGGGCGAGCGCTACAAGCTGCCCGTCGCGGGCGACATGGCGGAACAGCGCGACTAGTTCCGATACACTCTAAAGAAACCATGGCAACTGTTTCCGAAGCCGCGGTGCTGGACGCGCTCCGCAGCGTGCAGGACCCCGATCTCAAACGCGATATCGTTTCGCTCAAATTCATCAAGAACCTCCGGATCGACGGCGGACGCGTGGCGTTCGCGATCGAGCTCACCACACCGGCATGCCCGGTGAAGGACCAGATGCGCGACCAGGCGCACGATCTGGTCGCCGCGCTGCCGGGCGTGACCAGCGTCGACATCGAGATGACGTTTCAGGTGCGCGCGACGGTCTCATCCGACATGAACCGGCAGCCGGTGCCCGGCGTGAAGAACATCATCGCGGTCGGCGCCGGTAAGGGTGGTGTCGGAAAGACCACGGTGGCGGTCAACCTCGCGATCGCGCTCAGCCAGCGTGGCGCGCGTGTCGCCATGATCGACGGCGACGTGTATGGACCGAACGTCCCGATCATGCTCGGCATCAGCACGCAGCTCCAGACCGACGGTCAGAAAATCGTTCCGGCGGAGCAGTACGGCCTGCAACTCGTCTCGATGGCGTTTCTGACGAGCGACGATTCGCCGGTGATCTGGCGAGGTCCGATGCTTCATGGCGTGATCAACCAGTTCTTCCGCGAGGTGCGCTGGGACGCCGTCGACTACCTCATCGTCGACATGCCTCCCGGGACTGGTGACATCGCGCTCAGCCTCAGCCAGTCCGTCCCGGTCTCGGGCGCCGTCGTCGTCACCACCCCGCAGACCGTGTCGGTTGCGGATACGCGGCGTGCGGTGAGGATGTACCAGAAACTCAACGTGCCGACGCTCGGACTCATCGAGAACATGAGCCACTTCGTCTGCCCGTCATGCGAGCACGAGAGCGACATCTTCGGCAAGGGAGGCGGAGAGGCGCTGGCGACGGAGCTGGCGGTGCCGTTCCTCGGCCGGATCCCGCTCTACGAGCCGATCCGTGTCGGCGGCGATACCGGGGTGCCGATTACGGTGGGGGATCCGCACTGCGCGGCCGCACGGGCGCTGCGCTCTGCCGCCGAACAGCTTGCCGCCCAGCTTTCGATCGCCAACTTCAACTCGACAGCGAAAAGGGCAATACCCTTGCTTCAAGTCAATCGCTGATCCCTGATCTCTGATCAATCAATCCCGAATCCGAATCGCGGATCGGGATCCGAGAGCCGCGATGAGGGATCAGCGATCAGGGATCAAGGATTTCATTGCTAGAGCGCCCAGGATCGGGCCTGGTACAAGTACCAGGAACGCCCACTGCCATCCGTACGACGCGGCGACCAGCGGCACCAGCCGCATACTCACCATCGTCAGCAGAAAGCCGGCGCATGTCTGGAGCGTCAGCGCCGTGCCGACGTGCGTGCGCGGGCTGTATTCGCTGACAAGCGCGGAGAACTGCGGCGAATCGGCAACGATCGAAAAACCCCAGATCACGGTGAAGATCAGCAGCGCCACGAGGGGCATGCCGTAGAACGCCGCGGCGGCCGCGGAACAGGCGCCGCTGGTGAGCAGCGCGACTCGCGCGATGCGGGCCTTGCCCCAGCGGTCCGCCCACAGTCCGGCCACGACGCAGCCAACTGCGCCGCTGGCAATCGCCACGAAGGCGACGAGCGCTCCACTGCGGACGGCCTCCTCGCCTTGTTGGGGCAGCGACGCTGCGGCGAACGCGGCGATCCACGCCCACATTGCGTAGAGTTCCCACATGTGTCCGAGGTAGCCATACGTCGCCAGCCGCGCGCCACGGTTGCGGATTACCGCGCCGAGCGCGTGCCGGTCGAAAGGGGCGGACGCCGCCACGTGCGGCCCATCCTGGACGAAGACCCCGACGACGACGCCGCCAATGAGCGCCAGTGCCGAGGAGCTCGCGATCAGCGTCCGCCACGAGACGTCCGCCGCGGTCCACGAGAGGAAGTGCGGAAACGCCGACCCGAGCGTCAGTGCGCCCACGACGACGCCGAGAGCGCTGCCGCGGCGCTCGAGGAACCATCCCGCGGCGATTTTCATCCCCGGCGGGTAGACGCAGGCAAGCGCCGCTCCCGTGGTGAACCGCAACGCGATGATCGTCGAGGGGTCGGACGACCACGCGATCCCCGCATTCGCAGCCGCGCCCGCGAAGCAGCCCGCCGCGAATACGCGTCGCGCGTTGAAGACGTCCGAGAGATTGAGCACGGCGCTGATCAGCGTGCCGGCGACGAAGCCCCCCTGGACGGCCATGGTGAGCCACGCGGTAGCAGATTCACTCAGCGCGAGCTCCGCGGCGATGCGCGGTGCAGCCGCCGTTGCGGAAAACCACAACGTCATTCCAAAAAACTGCCCGAGTGCGACGAGCGCCAGCATTCGCTGCGGCATTTGGCGTTTTACGATGGGCGAGAATGCCGGTAGGATGCAACTGTGAAATACGCGGTGCGCGGTGCGGAATAGCGGATGCGGGATGCGGAGTGCCGGACGCGTAGTACGGGTGGCGGCTCTCGGGGTCATTTTTGGCATGCACGCATCGGCCGCGCAGCAGTCGTTCCGCCCGATGCGCAGCGAAGTCCGCGCGGATCGCGGCGTGGTCGCGGCCGGGCGGACGTTTGTCGCCGATGCGGCCGCACAGATGCTCGCCTCCGGCGGGAATGCGATCGACGCGGGGGTCACCGCGATCTTTGCGTCGGCGGTAACCGAGATCTCGCATTTCGGCCTTGGTGGTGAAGCGCCGATCATCATCTACTCCGCTCGCGACGGGCGCGTCATCGTCATCAACGGCCAGGGATCCGCCCCGAAAGCCGCGACACCTGCGTTATTCGAGGGGAAGACCGCGATCCCGGGCAACGGCCCGCTCGGGGCCACCATTCCAGCTGCCGTGGATGCCGCGGCGCTGGCGCTGGAGAAGTACGGCACCAGGTCGCTCGCCGAGGTGATGGCGCCTGCGATTGCGCTCGCCGACGGATTTCCGATGTACGAGTTCCTTCGCGGCTATCTGCAGTCCGAGCGCAAGGCGTCCGAACCGTACGAGTGGTCCATGCGGACCTACTATCCAGGCGGCACAGTCACTCCGGCGGGAGAGATTTTCAGGCAGCCCAACCTCGCGGCGACACTTCGTGCGCTGGTCGCCGCGGAACAACAGGCGAGGAACAGCGGGGCGACGCGAGCACAGGGCATACAAGCCGGGCGCGACGCCTTCTACAAGGGGACCATCGCGCAGCGCATGACCGCCGCCGTCCGCGCGGCGGGCGGGGTCATGACCGAAGACGACCTTGCGACCTATCGCGGCAAGATCGAAGCACCCGCCACCGTGCCGTATCGCGGCTACACGGTCCACAAAGCTGGATTCTGGAACCAGGGGCCGGCGTTGCTCCAGACGCTGCGCATCCTCGAGGGCTTCGATCTGGCGAAGATGGGCCAGGGGTCCGCGGACGCCACGCACACGATCGTTGAAGCGGTGAAGCTTGCGTACGCGGACAGGGACCGTTATTACGCGGACCCCGATTTCGCGCGCGTGCCCGGTCCGGAGTTGCTGTCGGCGGAATACGCAACCGTTCGGCGCGCTCTGATCGACCCCGCGCGCGCGAGTCTCGAACAGCGCCCCGGCGATCCGGAAAAAAATGCCGCGCGTATCGGGACCGAGGCGAGAGCAGCCCTAAAGGGCTGGACTACCACCGAGCCTGACATCCGCCCCGAACCGCGCGAGCCTGGCGACACCACAGCCATCCAGGTCGCCGATGCGGCGGGGAACCTGTTTTCGGCAACGCCAAGCTCCGGGTGGCTTCTCGGCGGCGCGTTCGTCGCGGGGGATACCGGCGTTCCGATGAGCAACCGCATGCAGGCGTTCCGGCTGGACCGGTCGAGCCCGAACGTCCTCGCCGGCGGCAAACGCCCGCGCACCACGCTGACACCCACCGTCGTGCTCAAGGGTGGAAAGCCGTTTCTGGCGATCGGCACGCCGGGGGGCGACAGCCAGGACCAGCAGATCCTGCTCGTCCTGCTGAACATCATCGACTTCGGTCTCGACGTGCAGGCGGCGATCGAGGCGCCGCGCGTGAACTCGCTCCATCCTCAGAGCTCGTTCGACGATCACCGCGCCCAGCCCGGCGTCCTCGAGGTCGAGCGGTCCCTTGCGTCCGACGTCATCGAAGCGCTGCGATCGCGCGGTCACGTCCTGCGGCTGCGTCCACCCTACGGCGTGTCAACGGGTGTCGTCGCCGCCGGGATCGATCCTCTCACTGGACGTCTCCGCGGCGGGGCGGATCCACGCCGCGAGCGCGCGCTGGTTGCGTACTAGCGCGCACGGCCTGTTGTGATGGAGATCGCCTTCAGCCGCCGCACGCTCGACAACGGGCTCGACGTGCTCGTCCACCAGGACCGCAACTGTCCGATCGTCGCGGTCAACATCTGGTATCACGTCGGGTCGAAGAACGAGAAGCCCGGGAGGACGGGGTTCGCCCACCTCTTCGAGCACCTGATGTTCGAGGGCTCGCAGCATTACGACCACGGCTACTTCCAGCCGCTGCAGCAGGCCGGTGCGTCCCTGAACGGTTCGACCAATGCGGACCGGACGAATTACTGGGAGGTGATGCCGCGCAGCGCCGTCGAACTCGCGCTGTGGATGGAATCGGA
>JACDCA010000464.1 GCA_013694635.1 Acidobacteriota bacterium
GGAGGTCGCCGATCTCGTCGAGGAAGAGCGTGCCGCGATGCGCCATCTCGAACTTGCCGAGCTTGCGCCCGACGGCGCCGGTGAACGCTCCCTTCTCGTGACCGAAGAGCTCCGTTTCAAGAAGCGTTTCAGGGATTGCCGCGCAGTTGATGGCCACAAACGGCATCGTCGCCCGTTCGCTGAGCGCGTGCAGCGAGCGCGCGAACAGCTCCTTGCCCGTGCCGCTCTCCCCTTCGATCAGGACGGTGGTATCGGTCGCGGCCGCGCGCTGCAGCGAGGAGAACACCTTCCGCAGCGAGGGATCCTCGCCCACCAGTTGCGGAGCGCCGCGACGGACGGCCAGCTCTTCCTTCAGCAGCAGATTTTCGTTGATGACGCGGCGTTGCTCGAGGGCGCGGCGCACGAGCAGCAGCAGGTGCTCCGGATCGACAGGCTTCGCCAGAAAGTCGAGCGCCCCATCCTTCATCGCCCGGACGGCGTCTTCGAAGGTGCCGAACGCCGTCATGACAATGACGGGGATCTCTACGTCCTGTTCTTTCGCGGCGCGAAGCACCGCGAAGCCATCCCCTTGCGGCAGCCGCAGATCCGAGAGCACCAGGGCAGGCTGCGTGTCCTGCAGTGCCTGCACCGCCTCCGTCGCGTCGCGCGCTTCGACGACGTCGTGCCCGTCGCCTTCCAGGGCATGACGCAGCATGGCGCGCAGCGAATCCTTGTCTTCGACGATGAGGATACGAGCGGCCGCGGGCACTCGACGGGAAGTAGTCAGCGCAGCCAGCCCGGAGGGACGCCGGCACGCCGGGCTTCTTCCTCGATCTCTGCGATCTTCTTCCTGTGCATTGCGCCTTCCGACCGGACGCGATCGAGCTCGGCCACGGCCTTCTGCCGATCATCGGCAATCCGCGCACGCTGGTATGGATCGTCCCGGCGGGCAAAGTCGCCGGTCAGCGCGTTGATCCGTGTCTGCAGCGCTTCGGCGACAATGTCGTGACGACGGACACTCTCACGGGCTTGCGCGATCCGCTCGCGCCACCATGATTCGTCCCTGACCTCACTTGCTGGTAGCGGCGCCGCCTCTCGAGCCGGACCTGGCTTCGCAACCGCAGCCGCCGACGGGAAACCTGGAGCCGCTGTGGTTGCCGGGAGGTCCTGCTCGGTCAGCAGCCGTCCGGTCCCCTTGAGTGCCTTCCGGCGTTCCTGCTCCTTCAGCGCGAGCTCTGCGAGCGTCGGCGATTGCGCAGCCACAGCATCCGGGGGGACCCAGAGAACGCAACAGACCGCCGCTGCCCCCGCAACCATGAAACGCGAATTGCTCATGTGGAAACGCAATTCTACCATCGGGTTTCACGGCTCGAGATCACGGCGACACCTCGTCCGAGAGGCAGACCGTCAACGTCGCGCGCGTGTTGAATGGTGGCCTGCACGGCGCGCCGTGCGCGACCGGGACCGAGCGCGAGCGCCCGCACGAGGATCACGCCGTTGCCGTCAATGCCGGGGTCCCCATCGCCATCTTCCACATCATCGGCAACCCAGACGACGACGTAGAACGCGGCAGACACGCCTGGGCGCGGCACCCAGTTCGAAGCGGAGCCCCACGCGTACAGCCGCCACTGTGGGGTGCGCGATCCCCACGTGCGCCCCCCATGACCTCGCAGCTGCAGCTCGGAAGTCAGCGAGGCCGCGCCGCAGCAGATGACGACGACATCACCGCCTGGCAATTGCCTGGCGGCAGACGGACTGCCGTCAGTGAATGTGGAGGGAGCGCCGCTGAGCACCGGAGTCCAGTCGGCTTGCGGCGACAGGTCCTGCAACGCCCTGGCGAGCCCACCTTCCGCCACAGACAGCGCCTGCTGCGAGTATGTGAAGCTGCCAGCAAGCAGCGTCTCCATCCGCGCCGTCAGAATTGCGGCGGCTCCCGCGGCGGCGAGCAGCAGCGTCACCGTCATCGCGAGAACCAGAGCCGTACCATTCTGGCCTCGAAGGCGCGTCATCGCTGAAGATTGCGCGGACTGAACGCCAGCCGGAGGCTCTGGTCCGGGAGCATCCGGTGCGACGCGCGCGCGGAGCCGGGGCGGGCAAACAGACGCGGGTCGGAGCCGCGCAACATCGACACGCCCGCCTGCAGACGGAACACTACGCGAAGCTTCCGGATGCGCAGCAGGTCGACGTCGTAGGCGGTCGCGCCGCTCCCGCACATCGGGCCATCGCTCAACATCGCGAGCGGAAGCCCTGCGAGGGCGCCATGGTCAGCCGAGAGCGTTGGCAGCGGGACTCGCGACCCCGCAGCGTCATACAGACAATTGGCGACGCCGGCCGGTGGCCGCGGCGCGACTGGCGGGTAGGGATCACCGAAGTACGCGAACTGCAGATCCACGACGTTGTCGAGGAGCGGCAGGTTGCTCGCACCGGCGTACTCACGGCGGAGTGTGCCATCCGACGGCTCGTAGTACAACGTCGTCTCGGTCACTTGTATGACGTCCGCGCCGGCCTCGTAGCTGACGGTTCTCGGCACCGGACGATCGCTGACCATCAGCGTGTCAGGCGCAATGGTCTCGACCGTGACGGTGTCCCAGTTGCCGGCGCGGTCGAACACGAGGACGTTCATGTCCGGACGAAAACCACACGCGGTCGTGCCATCGGGACAACCGTCATGGCGCGCGATCGGGATGACTGCCGCACCCGGCAGGAGCGCGGATGTCAGAGTGCTCCGGGGCGCGTTGTCAGGCGCGTACCGGACGGTGATTGCCACCGGGCTCGCGGCGCCCGACGGTCTGCGCCTTGGCTCGACGGTCGCGAGATAGGACGCAAGCGGGGTGGCGTCACCGCCGGCGCCTGCCGGGGATATCGCCGACGAGAGGGCCTCGACGCCGATGCGAGCGCGCTGGTGGAGGTCCGCCGCCTCGTTCCAGAGGGCGCTTCGCCCAACCCCGTCGTCCAGCAGACGAAACACCCCCCCGGTCGCCGCAAGAAATACGGCGGCCGCGACGAGCAGTTCGATGACGGTGTACCCGTTGCGCCCCTTCATCGCGCGACTCGCGTGCGCAGCGTCAGGAGCCGCGCCTCGACCCTCGCCGTCGCCGGACGCCGGCCGCCGCTGATCGCGTCTTCAACGACCGGACGGACAACGACCTGGATCGCGAGGGTGTCCGGGGAAGCATCGACGGCTGGCTCGATCGCCCAGCGGCGCACGAATATCGCGCCCGGCGGCGCCGCGGGACCCGCGGACAGCCAGCGGCCGCCTCCGTCGAGAAAGTCCACGAACCCGGAGGTGTTCTCGTCGAGAGCGCCGGGCGGAGAGGGGGCGAGGCCAGTGCCGCCGGTGCCCGGTTGCTCCGATGCCAGGTTGGTCGATGAGTCGGTCACGGAATTCCCCGCGGCATCCAATGCCCACGTCAGCGAATGAAGTTCCTCCAGACGCGATGCTGCCAGCGTCACGGCGGCCGTCCGGATGCGCCCGGTCTGCACCGCGCGGGTTGTCGCGACGATCAACTGTGCGACCGACAGCGTCGCGGCGGCGAGCAGGGCGAGGGCAATCACGACCTCGATCAGAGTAAAACCTCGCGCGCGCATGAACTCCGAGGTTGCAGTCGGCGGGCCACCGCCGCGACAGGAGTCGGTGATCGGAATTGTTCGAGGTTTGGCGATGGTCAGCGCTGGCGCAGCCTGCCGGGGGGCAGAAACAGCAATAGCCGTCGACAGCCCGGTGTGAGGAAACTGAAACGCGGAAAGCCGGGTTCAGCCCTGGTGGAGCGGCAGGGTGACCGTAATGCGTGCGCCCCCGGCCTCTCCATTTGCCACGGTCACACGGCCGTTGTGCGTAACGACGATCTTCTGAACGAGCGCCAGGCCGAGACCCGTGCCCTTCGCCTTGGTGGTGAAGAACGGACGGAACATGCGCGCGGTGACGCTCGCGTCTACGCCCGGTCCGTTGTCGCTGACGGTCATCTGCTGCATGCCTTGCACGCGGTCTACGGACCCGTCGATGTCGATGCGGGGTGCGATCGCGGCGTCCCGGCACGCTTCGAGTGCATTGCGCACGAGATTGCTGAACGCCTGCCGCAGCAGGACTTCGTCCCCCTGCACCGTGCCGAACTCTCCCGCAACCGTGACGTCTCCGCCGCGCGCCACGGCTTCAGACCGCACTTCGTCGGCGGCTCGATCCGCGATCCCAGCCAGCGCAACCGGGCTTAGCGTCATTTCGTCCGGCTTCGCGAAGTTCAGGAAGTTCGTCACAACCTGCCGCAGCGCTTCGGTCTCGTCGCGGATCCCCTGCACGAACGGCTTGTAATCGGGCGGGAGTTTCTGGAGATCCAGCAGCCGGCTGTACCCGTGGATCGTCGCGAGGCCGTTGCGGAACTCGTGGGCGATCCCCGCCGTCAGCTCCCCCAGCCGCGCAAGACTGTCCTTGAAGCGCAGCTGCTCTTCGAGCTCCACGACATCGCTCAGGTCGCTGAAGAGACAGATCGCTCCCCGCTGCGAGAGGCCGTCGCGGATCGGCGACACCGTGACGCCCAGGTGAGCGGTGCCGCCACCCGGCAAGCCTGTCTGGAGCGTCCGCCGAATGACAGCGCGCGACGACCGCAGACTTTCCTCCACGACGGCGACGAGCGGCGTCGCGGTGCCGAGCACTTCGCTCATCGAGTGCCCTTCCGGACGTCCCGCGAGGCCCAGCATCCGCCGCCCTGCCGGGTTCAAGGTCCGCACGACGCGATCCTCACCGACGACGAGCAGTCCCGACGTGATGCTGTCGATGATCTGCTGGCTGAGGCGCTCGGATGCCTCGGCGCGCCTCCTCATGGCCTGCTGCTGCCGGGTCGCGGTGACGAGCCTGGCGGCGACGTACACGACGATCGTCACGAGCGCGACTGCGATGAGGACGATGCCGATGATGACGACCGACTCGGTCATCGGAGGGGGCCCAGGTACCACGCGAGGACCCGGTCGCCCCAGACGGACGCGACAAGGCCCGCCAGGGCGAGGAACGTGCCGAAGGGAAGCGCCGACTTCAAACCTCCGCGCCGGAGCGCCACCATCGTCAGACCGATGATCGAGCCAAGCAGCGACGACAGCACGAGCGTGAGCAGCGTGAGCTTCCAGCCGAGAAAGGCGCCGATCATCGCCACCATCTTGACGTCCCCTCCGCCCATGCCCTCTTCCCCGGCGTACCGGTAGTAGGCCTCGCCCACGAGCCAGAGAAAACCGCCGCCGGCTAACAGCCCGGCCAGTGCGTCGCCGAATCCCGGAGGGAGAAACAGGGACGCAGCCAGGCCGACGACGATCCCGGGTAGCGTGATGGCGTCCGGCAGTAGCTGGTGCTCGAGGTCGATGGCAAAGAGGGCGACCATCCCCGCCGCAAACACGAGCCGGACCGCCAGCAGCGGCGTCCAGCCGAGAACCAGGTAGTGTGCGATGAAGATGGCCACCGTCGCCAGTTCCACCAGCGGATATCTGGCGCTGATGCGCGTGCTGCAGCTGCGGCAACGCGCACCGAGCGCGACGTAGCTCAGGATCGGAATGTTGTCATGCCACCGGACCGCGGCGCCGCAGTTCGGGCAGCGCGAGCCCGGACTCACGACCGACTGTTTTCGTGGAAGCCGGTGGATGACGACGTTCAGGAAGCTGCCGATGGCAAGCCCCACGACCGTCACGATGGCCAGTTCCACCGCCGTGTAGCTCAACGCGATCGTTCCTTCATCCTGTCGATCTCGTCGAGCGCATCGAGCTCCAACAG
>JACDCA010000763.1 GCA_013694635.1 Acidobacteriota bacterium
GCGTTCCGCATGCCGGTCGAGTACAGGACCATCAGCATCGTGCGGTGCGACAGACTGTCGGCGGCGTCGATCAACCGCCCCACCTCCTCGACGCTCAGGATTTGGGGCAGCCGACGTGGGGCTTTGGGATACGGCGTGTCATCGAGCAGATATCGACGCTTCAGTGTCTTCACGAAGAAGAAGCGCAATGCCGCGACATGGAGGCGAACGGTCAGCGGTCGCATTTTCCGCTCGCGGAGCAGATACGCTTGGTACGATCGGAAATGCGTTTGATTCAACCGATCGGGCCGGCACTTGAAGTGTCGAGCGAATTGCTCGACCGCGTGGAGATACGACGAGATCGTCGTGGGGGCGAAGTTGCGCCGCTGGAGTTCCTCCAGCATGGCCTGGCGACAATGGGTCACAAGACACCTCCTGTGACCTCCACCCTACCCGGCCGATCGAGCGAGGCTTATGCGTAGCGTCCGCCGCGCCAGCGGCTTGGTCCAAACGCCGCAGTGTTTAGGTTGGCGCGCCGTCGGCGAACCGGTGGACTCGCAGGCTCAAGCGACTTTTCGGAACGCCTCAAGGCATCTCAGTCACTCAACGTCCGCCAAGATCCTCCAGGAGGGCGGTCATTACCACTTTCGCCGCGTCAATTGCTCGAAGTGCGATTTGTTCTGCACCAACAACTAGTTGAACCCTACCTTCCGTATCGGCGAATGTCGGAAGAAAGGCCAGGCGCTTGACGACGGTCGACGGCATTTCAAACGAAAGCGTCGAAAGAAGACGTGTCCCTTCCGGAAAGGTGATTGTCCGACCGCCATCACCGAGCGTAATTCGTTCGTGAATGATTTCAGACCGTGCGCCGTGGAGTTTGTCAATCCACTCCTTGTGCAAAGCTAGCATCGTCTTGGCGGCGGCTCTAGCGGACAGCGGATTTATTTTATCGCGGGCTGCTTTGACGACTCCGTTCCACTTCAATCTCTGATTGTTAGGTCCTGAAAGCGTGCAGCCGATAAGGTTGCCGACGTAGTCAAGCATCGAAATTGAGTTGAAGAGAATATCGTCGCTCAGGAAGGTGAGAATCTTCCGAAAACCCAAGAGATGGAGGCTTGCACCTGGTGCATTCATCGACTGAGATTGCTGGGTGAAGGCCGCAAACTGCCACTTCAGCAGATCAATGTGGTATCCGACTGACTCAGCCCGATACAGCATACTGTCCCGCAGCACAATGGCAGGATTGTCTTCTAAACGGTGGGAGGCTGGTCCGACGCGTCTGGGGCCGAGATACTTGATAACAGCATCAACAGCCTCTTTGCGAAGCTCTTGAACTTTTGGAACCCAGAGACGACTTTCCTCAGTCGGGTCAGGCATACGGCAAACGGGACGGCTTTCAGCTTAAGGGATCTCGGTCGCGCCGTCACCTCGGGTAACGCAGCCTCTCGGAGTCCATCGAGCTGTCGGATCCATCTACCGATCTGGTTCCAACTGGCGAATGTTAGGCTCACCAAATTGACCGTTCGAATCGCGTAGGGTGCCACGCGCCGGTGCCACGCCAAGCGCCGAGAGAGGGGGGTGTCGCGCTCGCCACGGAGGATTGTGACGTGGGGAGATAGAACGAGAGACGACAATCTGGTGGTGGCCTCCTACGGTTTTTCTCGTGGATGTTGGTGGGGTCGACGGGACTCGAATCCACGGCCTCCGGCGTGACAGGCCGGGGCTCGGTCGCCACCCGGCGCGATGTCGCGATGTGGACGCTGCTCCCCCGCCGCGATGCCCTGCCCACTCGCAGGTGCGCCCACCACTGCGCCCACCACTTGCGACGCATCGCGAGATTTCCTGAGATTTCTAGCGACGTCAGGAGATCGCCGATGGCCGCTCAAGTCCTTATCGCCAATAAAGACGGAGACGAACCGCAAGTTTCGAATTTCCTCGATCTTTTTGAATCCGCCGTTCTTCTGCCGGTACTCGACGATGCGCTCGGCGGTGCGGGCGCCGATGCCGGGAAGCACCTCGATCTGCGACGAAGACGCGGTGTTGATGTTGACGGGCGACGCGCTGGTGACCGCCGGTTTCGCAGGCGCGGCCTTGGCCTTGGCCTGTTCTGCCGTGACGGCGGGCGCGCCCATCGTGCTCACCGGGGCTGCCAGCATGAGAGTGACGATCGCACACGAAAGTCGACGCATGGTGTCCTCCAGGAAAAGTGACATGGGTCGGCCCCCGGCGCCGGTCGGGACAAAGTGAGAGGTCGGGCACCTTGATGAACGACCATCACGCCGGGAGCCGATGCATCCCTGAGCAAGGCTCCGGCCGGGCGCGGCACGCTGCGGCTGTCAGGCGAAGAGACTGTGGGAATGCGAGTTAAGGCCGAGAGGCTCCAGGAGAACGGTCGCAGGTGACGGTGCGAGGAGTGATGACCGTCAACCGGGAGCGACGCCGACAGGCATCAGCGATCGAAACAGGCTACGCACCGGAGGGGCAACCCCAGTAGCTGTCGCGCATCCGGAGTTACTAGAGGTCTCTCCGATCTCGCGTGTGGTCGCGTTCCCGCCAAGATCGGCCGTGCGCAAGTCCGTGTCGGCCATCAACCGTTCGATCGCGCTCACCACTGCGGCGGCGGCCCCCGGGTGCTCGAGCATCATGGCGCCCGAGATGATGGGTGTCCTCATCGCTCAGCCTCCCGGCTGTATGCAGGGATGGTGGTCAGACGAACGTCCTCGACTGGTCCACCCACCGTAAAGTGGTAGAAGCTCTGCCAGTCGCGCGATGCGATACCGAACACGTCGTGAACGGGATCGTCGAAATAGCAGCCGATGCCGGTCGATCGAATCCCTGCCTCCTCTGCTTCGAGATACAGCACTTGACCAACCATCCCGGCTTCCCAGAACAGACGTCGATAAAAGGCCGCACCGTAGGCGACGAGGCTGTCCGTGTAATCGGCGATCATGCCCAGGCTGAAGGCTCCGTCTCCGGCGATGTCCTGGCCGCACGAAACGCTCACCGCGAGGGCGCGACAGTCCCCTTCTTTGAGAAGGTAAAGGGGGAGCCCCGGGGGGGAGGTGGGCGGCCGCTGCCAGAGGAAGTCGCGTCGCATGACGGCCCGGAGCGTCTCGACCTTGTCCGGATCGCGAGCCAGTGCGTAGAGGCCGGGCGGTAGCCCCCGCGCCCGATGGACAAACAAAGCAAGGTGGATGCGCGGCTTCCAGGGGATGGCGTCCCAGGGCATGGACCGCCGATCGCGAGTTGGCACAAGACGGGCGAGCATCCGAAAGAACGTCTCCGCCGGGATCGATGTCGTGCCATCCATGCTCACGGCGCTCCTGCGTCCGAGGATCACTTTCTCGGCACTGAACGATCCCGACCGTACGGGAGTTCCAAAGAGCTCCTCCTCGGAGGGGAACCGTGACAGGTCTTCAGTCGTCGGAGACTCGCGTTCCCGGAAGGTGACCCGAGCGACCTCCTCGATGACAGGCCAGTCGACGGGGTGTTGGGCACCTAGCGCGTTGGCCTTGCCATACCAGGATCCCGCTTCCGCCTGGCGCAGAGCGTCCTCCGGCAGGCCGCGCGGAACGCCCGGAGGTTCCTCGGGTCCGGCGGGTGTGACGAGTGCGAGGAGATCCGGATGCTCGCGATCGGCCTGCCCGTAGTCGGCATCGCGGTCGACCCCGAGGAGCTCGGTCACACCGGCATCGCCAGCGCCGGTGAACAGGAACAGTCGCCAGCCGAGTGCAGCGGCCGAAATGCGCAGCGTCGCCACTGCATGCCCAATGTCGTGCTGGCAGTAACGAAAGGCGCGCTCGCCGTACTTCCAGGCCTCCCGCCAGTGAATGGACGTCAGCCCTACAAGGAACGAGTTTTGGGGGAACGCTGCCATCAACGCCGACCAAGCCGCGAGGTCGAGGTCCGCACGCCGCTCCAGGCCGTGTTCTTTGGGGGCGTAGTGATAGATGGCTGGACGATCGTGAACGCCGTCGAGTGCCGGCAGGACCGCGTAGCCTTCGGTCGGGTGGAGGTTCCCGCTCGACGGATTGACGCGGAGGGACCACGTCGTGCCCTGAAACCGTTTCCACGCGGTCAGAGAGAGAGCATAGCGGAAGAAGAGCGAGAGCGCATCGATCGACAGCGGCATTGGCACCACGCCCCCGCGCACGTATAGCTGCCAGTAAGGCAGCGTTCGCCCGGGATCGGGGAGTGGAAGCCGGACCAGCTGCGCACCGTCGTACCGCCGGAACGGATCGGGCTGCGACGCCCAGTCCATGTACCCGAGAGATGCGGCGAAGCGGTGGTAGTGGTGCTTCGTTCGTTCGTGATAGGCCAGGACGGTTTCTTCGGCCGAAAGGTCGTTGCCCGCGGGGCTCGCGAGGGGCGCCTCTTCGGGTGGGGATGGCGGTACCGGCGTGCGGGCATAGAGTGGCAGACGGGTCAACGGTCGGAGCCTCCAGCCTGGACTCCCCTTGCCTCTTCGGAGCCATAGAATGGCTTCGTCCCCGCCGCGTGGTCCGTCGTATCGACGATGTCCACAATCTCTGGTGCGACCCTGCGCACCATGACCTCGAACCCGTGTCGCAGCGTTACTTGAGAGGCCGCGCATCCCTGGCACCCGCCACTCATGGCGACAGAGAGCTTTCCGTCCTTCACGTCGACGATGGAAATCTGCCCGCCGTGCGCCGCGATGGAACGGTTGACTTGCCGGTCCAGGAGCTCCTGAACAACCGCACGAAGCTCGGCGTCGGTGCGCCCCCACGCACCTGCGGGGCGAGGGGCCTCGAGGATGGCCGGCACCCCTGTGACGAGCTGCGCACGGATGACCGTCCCGATCCCCGGTTTCAGTGTGGACCACGAGGCGCCTGAATCCTTCCCGACTGTCACGACGTTCTCCGCAACGAGCACGTGCGCGACGCCGGAAAGCGCGAACAACCGCTCGGCGAGCGGCGAACCAGCGGCCAATTCTTTGGCCTGAAAGAAGAAGGGACCGCCCGGATGCACCGTCCGGCTCACAGTGAACTTGCACGTGTCGGGATCGGCGACGGAAGTCTCGGCGCGGATCGTGATCGTCCGATCGACAGGCAGGACATCAGACATCTTCCACGACCTTGGCGGCGAAGCGCTCCGCGAGGGCCCGCAGGTGCTTGAACGAATAGATCCCGGTACTGTGGCCGTCGTTCCAGCCGAAGGTGATGGCGTAATTGCCTCCGCTGGTGATCGTGCGTGGGGCCACGTCCGGCAGCACGCTCTGTGGATCGAGGAGCGGACGGCCGCTCATCTCCTCGACGCAGCGGGCGCACGGGCACGCCAGTCGAAGGTCCCGGACGTCGAAGTCGTCACGGTGCCCGTTCTCCCAGAGCACAGACAACGTGCGCGCATCTCGCCGGCGGAAACCGACGGGGGTGGTCTGGGAGCCCGTCGGCCGGACAGCGCTCTCTACCCAGACCGGCGCACCCTCGTTCGTGTCCCAGGTCCAGGCGAATGGCCTCAGCACCGCTGTCGGGAGCTCCTGGAGTCGGCCAGCCAGTTCCGTGGCGATAGCAAGGTAGGCCTGGGCTGCGAGCGAAGTCGGCTTCTCGAGCACGATCGGACGCCCTTCGTCCCCGCCGGTGACGATGTCGGCGTCGAGAGGAATCGTACCGAGAAACGGGACGCCGAGCTGCCGACTCATTCGCTCGCCGCCGCCGCGGCGGAAGACGTCCGTGCCTTTTCCACAGTGAGGGCACGTGAAGGTGCTCATGTTCTCGATGATGCCGAGGATGGAGACATGCACGGTCTGGAACATCCGCAACCCGCGGCGGGCGATCTTGAGACTGACGTCCTGCGGCGTTGTTACGATGATTGCGCCAGACAACGGAACGCTCTGCGCCAACGTCAGTTGCGTGTCGCCGGTCCCTGGCGGAAGGTCGAGAACCAAATAGTCCAGCGGTCCCCACTGCACGGAGCCGACGAACATTTGCAGGTACTTGCTCACCATCGGTCCTCGCAAGATGGCCGGGCTATCGTCCCCGGTGAGCATGCCCATCGAGATCACCTTCAGGCCGTACCGATCCCCGGGGATGATCCTTTGGTCCCCGGTCATCGCGGGTGGCTGGCCGGTGGAGAGTCCCAGCATCACGGGGATGCTCGGGCCCAGGACGTCCGCGTCAAGGAGTCCGATGCGACCGCCAAGTTGCTGGAGCGCGAACGCGAGATTCACGCTGACGGTGGACTTCCCCACACCGCCCTTGCCGCTGCCCACCGCGATGACGTGCCTGATTCCTGGCAGCTTTTCAGGACCGGGGGAAGGCTGCTGGGACGACGCGTTTGGCGGGTGGTCATGGTCGTGGTGCGGACCGGTGGTCTGCATGCCTCAGCTTCCCTTCCTTCTGGCCGCGCGATGCGGTCGTTCCTGTGCGTGCACGTGTCAAGGCGTGGTCCTCGGCGATCCTGAACTCGGACTAATTCGGTCCTATATTATCAGGATGGCCAGATGAGGGGTGAGGGGCCGGCCGTCACCGTTTCCGAACAGAAGTCCGGGTCGGGGGCTAACGAGTCGAGATTGGGTCGTCAGATTTACCAAGCTGGCATTCGGCGGGTGTTCGACCGGACGGGCACGCCGTCCCGGTCGGGCAATGACTGCATCGCGTCGAACGTGTCATTGTTCGAGGCCGTCCAGGCATACGACGGCCAGCGGCGCGCCGTGCAGCGATGCCTTGTCGTCAGTAATCCTCACTCGACCTTCTGCATCCGGCCGGTTACTCGGACCGGAGACAGTAGGATCTACCAATGATCGGGACCTTTGCGCTTCGTTTCTTGCGCGGTCGTGATCGTCCGGGCCGCGTAGTTGTTCGTCAGGCTGAACAGATCGAGGAACAGTCGGAGTCGCACATCGCGCGCGATCCGGACAGCCCGAACGGGTAGCGGGTGATGTTGCTCCTGAAGGGGGGCGGCGGATTGTCGCGAGATCGATACCCTGGCGCGAGCGTGTAGCCCCCGGCGTTGTCCCCGGGGGTGTCGTTCGGGTCTTTGTTTGCCCACCACTCTTGATGGACGCGAGCCGAGTCAGGCAGCGTGAAGCCGAGGAGGTCTTCGATTTGAGCGAACGTCAGGACCACCGTGTTCGCGATTCTCCAAGTACTGATACAGCGACTCATATCTGCCCGGCATCACTGGTCCTTCCGGTCAAATAGATGGCCCACCGCTCACAAACCCAGCTCATGAGGTAGACACGGCGGGTTCCACAGCACTCCGTCGGCACTAAAGGCGGTCCAGCATCTCGGGCAATACCTCGGCCGCTTGGCTCCGCCCGCCTCGGTTCTCGGAAGCGAATCAGGTTGGTGCGTTCCACATGCGGTCCATAGTTTCCACCGCTCGGCTCGATTCATCTCACCAGCCCGGTTGAGCACTTCTTCGAGCGTCATGGTGCTGATCCGCTCTTTTCTAGCCTTGTTCCGCGCCTGTTCTCAATGAACCCTTACGGGACGGCCAGGAAGCGGCTTCTTGACGAAGTCGTCGAACGCGTCAGGTTCGACATCGCCGACGATTCGCGCGACCTTCCCTCCCTGGCAATACGTCCGCACGATCGTGTTCATGTCGACATCCGCCACGCGGCACCAGAACTTTAGGTTTGAGTTCGAGACCGTCAAGAACGCCCGCGCGGACTCTCCCGCCCGCACGAACTCTCCTCCCGCCCGTGTCGGCTTCTCCAAGTCCCGAACGGCCGACACAATCACTGCCGCCCCCAGACGTCGATAGCCACGCCACTCCGGCGGCGTTCCTCCGTGACTTCGCTCGCCCACCGCGCGCACGCCACGTCGCACCACAATGTCAGGAAGTCACAGCATCGACGGCCGCCCGTCGAGCGCGCCCCTCGCGAAACCGTGCCGTGGGCCCAGTTCGCGCGAGGGCACCGTGTCGAGCGGCTCTTCGAGAATTTCGACGGGCGATGGACATGTGAGTGGGCGCGCGGCATGTGCGCTCCGACAAAACGGCCAAAGTTGGACCTGTCGGCGCGCACCCACTATCGAGGGGCACTACTCGAACGCTGGCTGGCTCAGTTCTGGAATGACGCTCGAGTATAGACCCGTTAGGGCAACTTCAGGTCCGAAAAACCACCCGCAGGTCATCGAAGTGCTCCTGACTGAACTCGGCCAGCTCGGCGTAGGCTTGCCTGGCGCGGCGCGCGAGCGCACGCGCCTCCGCCATCGAGGCGAGGTCGCGATCGGTTTGCGCTGCCTGGGCTTTGGCCGCCAGGGGAGCTTACGTAGTAACGGGGTCTTTGCCGCCCTTGGGAAGAATCTTTTCGACCTCGGTGTGCGGCCGGGGAATGACGTGTACTGACACGAGCTCGCCGACGCGCCGCGCCGCCGCGACCCCGGCGTCTGTCGCACCTTTCACCGCGCCGACGTCGCCGCGTACCATCACGGTCACGTAGCCGGCGCCGATGTATTCCTTGCCGACCAGCACGACGTTGGCCGTCTTCACCATCGCGTCGGCTGCCTCGACCGCTCCAATGAGACCTTTGGTCTCGATCATTCCCAGGGCTTCGAATGGCATGCGATCGAAACTTTAACAGATTGCAGGAAACGCCCGCCATGCGATGACGACAAGAGCCTTCGAATGAAGCCTTTTCGGCTGACCTGCCCTCCCTCCTTAAGTCGCGACGTGTTCGACCAGTTGCGGGTGCCCGACCATCGTATGCCCAGCGAGAACGGGTTCGTCGCCGACTTGAACGCACACGACTTCGGCACGCTGAGCTTCGAGATCCTCGGGCGCGTCTATAAAGACGTTGATTCCCGATCACCGGCTTCATATGCGTCTGACCGGGCACAAAACGCGGGCGGTGTTCGATCGGTACAGCATTGTCAACGAGCAGGAACTCCTCACGGCCGGACAGCGACTGGCCGCCTATCTCGCAAAAGACTCGTAGAGGAACCTGATCAGCACTGCGATCACCGGTCTATGGCGATCCGTTCCGGGACGCCCGCCCGGATCAAGTTGCGCGCCACCGTGCGTCTGCAATCGTGTAGCAGCCGATGCGGGACTCTGGCTTTCCGACAGGCGTCGCGCATTCACGCGGATGTGATCATAGTCGACCACCGCCGACCATGACCGATCGAGTTTCCTAACGGCTTCGGGAAAAGTTGGTCGGGGCGAAAGGATTTGAACCTTCGACCCCCTCGGTCCCGAACCCGGTGCTCTTCCAGGCTGAGCCACGCGCGGTCAGCCGCGCAGGGAATGAGAGATCGAGCGCCCCGGTCACCTCAGGTGCGCCCACCACTGCGCCCACCACTCAGCCCGCGTGGCCGGATAGTCGCGGAGGGCGCAGAGCGCTGGGTACGGTCTGAGGGCGGGTCTGGCCGAGCGCGTTCCGTAAACCCTACGGCGTGACTCTGATCGACGCGACCACAACACGTGCACGGTTCGTGGCCCTGTTCAGACCGCCGGGAGCAGCATCAACGTACGACACCATCAGACCGCCGTGCACGCCGACGGCGCGGCGATGGGAAAGAACGGCTCGACAGCAACGCCACAGCGTCGGCCGCTGACCCACCGAAGAACGTGTCGATCACCCGCTGAAGCGCGGCTCGTTGTGCTCTATTGCGAGGCACAATAGGCCTATACACGTAGACTCGGCCCACCGCTTCATGACGTACGTACCCCTTTCGTTCCAACACGCGCAATTGCGTTCGAACCGTTGAATACGCCTTACGGATTCCGTCTCGAGACCGACTGTCATTTCTGTCGCCTTCAACCGGACACTCCGATCTGCGCGAAACGCGCCCACAACACGCCGCTCCTCGAACTGATTTTTCAGGATAGTCGGCTTAATGTTTATGCGGGTGAACGCGAGGTGCGCCCACCAGCTGCGCCCACCACACCGTCGGATATCGGCCAGGTGGGCGTGCGACGGGTGACCTGCCCGGCGGTTGTGGACGTGGGTGAACTACGAGGGGCTGCCCGTGACGACATCACCGAACAGGCCGTGACGAGCCGACTTACTCGAGACCGCCACCAACGTCGAATGATTGGCGCTGGGACTCGGCCGTCGTAAACACTACGTGACTACTCATTACGTATACAGGTATCCGTCCCATTGACATTCTGTATGTGTCCGAATACTCTCGTACAGAACATCTGTAGGAGGGTAGTAGCACGCCAAAGACTGACCTACTCCAAGGGACGCTCGACCTTCTGA
>JACDCA010000029.1 GCA_013694635.1 Acidobacteriota bacterium
CGGCGACACCGCGGGGATCGGTTACGGCGTCGGGACTTTCGGCAGCTCGGACAACGCGATAACCGTGGGCGCCGGCGTGGCCTACGCGGGTGACGATCGCGGTGGCATCCTGATGATCGGCGGCGAGCGCCGCGTCGCCCGCAACCTCAAGCTGATCACCGAGAACTATGTGTGGAGGGGTGGTGACGGGTTCATCTCAGGGGGCGTCCGCTTCATCGGCGAACGCCTGTCCGCCGACCTCGCGCTCGCCGTGCCGGTAGGCCTCGGTGAGGTGATCGCGTTTCCTGTCGTGAACTTCGTCTACGTGTTCTGAACAGCTAGTTCAGCGGGCGTGAGTTTCCCACACCGCCTTCGAAATCCCGGCGATGAGCGCGGCGCTCTGCTTCTGGTCCTGGATCCCTCGCACCAGCACGACCAGCACGTAGGGACGGGGACCGTAGACGATGGCGGCGTCGTGATGGATGCGGGTGATCGTGCCGGTCTTGTGCGCAACCGGGGTGCCGGGCGGCATTCCGGCGGGGATGGCCTCGTTGAACCTCTGTCGCTTGAGGATCTCGATCATCTCCGCGTCCGCGGTCGGGCTCACGGCCTGGCCGCGGCCGATCATCTCGAGCAGCACCATCAGTCCGCGCGCCGTGGTGCTGTTGCTCATCCCCTTGTCGAATGCCTTCTGATCCTCGACGCCGCGCAGCACCTGCATGCCCTCGGCCCCCAGGCGCTTCACCGTCGCACGCACTTTCTTCACGTCCAGTTTCTCGATCAGCAGGTTCGTCGCGAAGTTGCTGCTCACCGTGATCATGGCTTCACAGAGTGCGCGCAGCGTCATCGTCTTGCCGATGTTGCTGTACACCTCGCGATCCGAATCGTCGCCGACGCTCAACTGGTAAGGGCTGCCGTCGACAATGCTGCGGAATTCATTCCTGATGGGGAGCGGGTCGTCGAGCTTCAGCGTGCCTTCCTGTGCCTGCCGGAAGAGTTCGATCATCACCGGCACCTTCATCGTGCTCGCGGCGTGAAACACCTTGTCGGCGTCGATCACGACCTCCGGCGATCCATCGAGCGGCCGGAAGGCAACGGCGACCTCGGCGCCGCTCGGCGCGATGAGCGCCTGCAGCCGCGCGGTGAGCTGTGCAGCGGGGGCCGCAGTTGAATGCGTCGCAAGCGTTGTCCAGGTGAGCAACAGCAGAAAACTCATGAGGCCTAGGATACTCTGGGGTCCGTGAGCAGCGTTCTTCGTGGACGGTGCAGAGAGCAGGGCCTACGCGGTCGTAAGCGACTTCGTCTCCGGAAGATCCGCCAGCGCCAGCCACGTCTCGGGATCCTGCGACACAAGCGTGCCGAGATAGATCGACACATCGTCCGCGGGGAACTTCGCGGCAAGTTCTTCCGCCGCGGTTTTCAGGTTGTGCACGTCCGGCGCGCCGAGATCCTCGTCCGAGATCAATCCGTCTTCGTGGGCGATGCCGAGCGCATCCAGGAATGCGGCCATCATCGGTCGATGTCGAGTGAGGTGGTACGCGACCAATGCGCGGGCAGCAACATTGTCGGGCACGTTCGGGAGCGCGAGCAGGTACTTCGCCTTGCGCTCGAGCGGCAGGCTCACGACACTCTTCGTTCTGAACTTCATGTGCGAGGCGAGCGCGCCGACGGCCTCGATCTGCTGGTCGGTTGACTGCTCGTCAGTCCAGAAGAGTTCCGCCGCCTCGAGCCGCTTCTCGGCCGGCATGCGTTTCAGCAGTCTGGAGGGGCGAAAGCCGCTCAGGTCCTGTGCCATTCGAAAGATCTTAGCGTAAGCAACCAACTCGAGGCCCGAATCCGTCTAAGCAAGAATCATGGGACCTGCCGCCTTCTTCGACACGCTCCGCGCCGACCTGCGGTTCGGCGCCCGCAGCATGCGCCGCAATCCGGCGTTTGCCACCATCGCCATTCTGACGCTCGCGCTCGGCATCGGCGCCAACGCCGCCATTTTCAGCGTCGTCAACGCCGTGCTCCTGCGGCCGCTGCCGTGGGGGGAACCCGACCGCGCCGTCATGATCTGGAGCAAGTGGACGGCCTTCGACAAGACCTGGGTGTCCGGAGGCGAGGTCGTCGACTATCGCCGCCGCAGTCAGACGCTCGCCGGCATCGGCGCCTGGAGCGACGGGCAGATCAACATCACGGGGGACGGAGAACCCGAGCGCGTTTCCGCAGGCGGCGTTACGGCGAACCTGTTTTCGGTGCTTGGGGTGTCGCCCGTGCTGGGGCGGTCGTTCAGCGCTGCGGAAGACATCCCGAACGGACCCGATCTCGTCGTAATCGGACACGGCCTCTGGGCGCGGCGATACGCAGCCGATCCGTCGATCGTCGGACGCTCCATCGGGGATTTCGGTCTGCGGGTCGAAGGATACGTACCGCCGCCCGGCACCAATGCGAAAGGGTTGGCAGATCGCCACCGACGGTTACCTCGAGTCGATGGGGGAGCGTGTCATCCGTGGGCGCGGCATCTCGCGCGATGACCGGACCGACACGCAGCTCGTAGCCCTCATCAACGAGGACATGGCGCGTCGGTACTGGGCCGGGCGGGATCCCATCGGACGCCGTTTCAAGATCGGCGGCAATCCCTCACGGCCGTTCGTCACCGTTGTGGGGATCGTCGGGGACGTCCGCCAGAACGATCTCACGGGCGTCGTGAAGGAGAAGTTCTACGTCCCGCACACGCAGTGGCACAAATCGGTCGGCACTGCGATCCGCAGCATGAACCTGGTGGTGAAAACGGCCGGGGATCCGATGGCACTCGCAGCGCCGGTGCGCCAGGAGATCCGGAAACTCGATCCGAATCTACCCGTTGCCGACATCCGCGCGATGGAAGACGTCGTCGGTGCGACGCTCTCCACGCCGCGCTTCACTGGAATGCTGCTGCTGGTCTTCGCGGTGCTCGCAGTGGCTCTGTCGGCGATCGGCATCTATGGAGTCCTGTCGTACGTGGTGAGCCGCCGCACGCGCGAGATCGGCATTCGCGTCGCCATCGGAGCCGGACGCATACAGGTCCTGCGCATGGTGCTCGGG
>JACDCA010000038.1 GCA_013694635.1 Acidobacteriota bacterium
GCGCCGAGCGCGGCGCCGAGACGTATTCATCGCAGCTTCGCTTCCAGGGCGTGGAAGGGGTCGGCTTCGGTGTCATCCAGCTGCCGACGGCCAACGCGCTCGATGTGGAGCAGTCCGTGTCGGCGGAAATGGAACGCCTGTCAGCGCAGTTCCCGCCGGGGATGCGCTACATGGTCGCGTTCAACACGACCGATGTCGTGGAAGAATCCATCGCGGAAGTGCTGTGGACGCTCGCTGAGGCGATCGTGCTGGTCGTCCTCGTGATCTTCGTGTTCCTGCAGACGTGGCGCAGCACGATCATCCCGGCGATCACGATTCCGGTCTCACTGATCGGCGCGTTCGCGTTCGTCAAGCTGATGGACTTCTCCATCAACACGCTGACGCTCTTCGGGATCATCCTGGCAACCGGGATCGTCGTGGACGACGCCATCGTCGTCATCGAAAACATCGAACGCCACATCCAGGAGTACAAGAAGAGCGCGCGACAGGCAGCGTCCGACGCCATGCGTGAAGTGTTCGGCGCGGTTGTCGCCACCGGTCTGGTGCTGATCGCGGTGTTCGTGCCGGTGGCGTTTTTCCCCGGAACCACAGGGCGCCTCTACGCGCAATTTTCCATGACGATCGCCTTTGCGGTCGCGCTGTCGGTCTTCAACGCGGTTACCCTCACGCCGGCGTTGTCGGCGCTGCTCCTCGAGCGACAGAGCCACCACAAGGGACGGTTCTTTTCGATGTTCGAACGGGGGTTCACGGCCGTCACCAACGCGTACGTGCTGGCACTCCGCCGCGGTATGCGCGCTCGGTGGGCGTTGGTAGCCGTTTTTGTCGCCGCGCTCGGCGCGACGTACTGGATGTACCAGGTCGTGCCGCAGGCCTTCGTTCCGGAAGAAGACCAGGGCTACTTCATGGTGATGGTGCAGGCACCGGCCGGCGCGTCGCTGGAGTACACGGGCAACATCGCGAAGGAGGCGGAAAAGATCATCATGGGCGACCCCGACGTGATGGCCCTGTTCTCGGTCATGGGGTTCAGCTTCGGCGGCGCGGCGTCGAATTCCGGGCTCATGTTCGCCCGCCTCAAGGAGTTCAAGGACCGTGGTGAAGGGGCCGACCACTCGGTACAGACCGTCCTCGGACGCATCGGCGGGCCGTTGTTCGCCATCCCGGGGGCGATCGTCGTCGGATTCCCCCCGCCGGCGATTCCGGGGTTGAGCCGGTTCGGCGGGTTCGAATTCCAGGTGCTGGATCAAACCGGGACCGACATCACGAACCTCGCGCAGGCGACACAGGCGCTCGCGGCGGCGGGCAACCAGTCGCCGAAGCTGCGCGGACTGCTGACGTCGTTCACCGCGAACGATCCGCAGCTGCAGGTGACCATCGACCGCCAGCGCGCACTCGCGGTCGGCCTGCCGCTCAGTGAGATCACCAGCGCGATGCAGATCTTCCTGGGGTCACAGTACGTGAACGACTTCGAGTTCAACAACCGCGCGTACCGTGTGTACGTGCAGGCGGACCAGCGGTTTCGCGCCAGTCCGCAGGCACTGCAGCGGCTGTACGCGAGAACGCGCGGCGGCGAGATGATCCCGCTCGAACAGGTCGTCGACGTCGAGGAGGTCACGGCTCCGCAGGTCATCAGTCACTTCAACCTGTTCCGCTCGGCGACGATCAACGGCTCGGCGGCCCCGGGCGTCAGCTCGGGCGAAGCGCTGCGGGAGATGGAGCGGCTGGCGGCCACGACGCTCCCCGAGGGGATGGGATTCGCCTGGTCCGGCATATCGCTCGAGGAGACCAAGGCGGGGCGCCAATCGTTTCTGATCTTCGGGTTGGCGCTGCTGCTCGTCTACCTGACCCTCGCGGCCCAATACGAGAGTCTCATTCTGCCGTTCATCGTCCTTCTCAGCGTCCCACTTGCGGTGCTCGGGGCGCTCGGAGCGCAATGGTCGCGCGGGCTATCGAACGACGTGTACTGTCAGGTCGGGCTCGTCATGCTCGTCGGTCTTGCCGCGAAGAACGCGATCCTGATCGTCGAGTTCGCCGAACAGCTGCGCGGGCGCGGCATGTCTATCGTGGACGCGGCGATCGAGGCATCGCGGCTGCGGCTGCGTCCCATCCTGATGACGTCGCTCGCGTTCATCCTCGGCGTCCTGCCACTGGTGTTCGCCTCTGGCGCAGGTCAGGTGGCTCGGCACTCGGTCGGGACGACGGTGGCGGGGGGGATGCTGGTCTCGACGTTTCTGAACCTGGTCTTTATCCCTATCCTTTATGTAGTGGTGCAGACGCTCCGCGGTGAGAGTGGGCGGGGGGAAACGTCAGCCGTTTCGGCAGCGACATGAGCGACCGGAATGCAGCTTTAGCGTAATGAAGGTCGCCTGGCGGGGTGCAGGGGCCCCCGCCATCCAAAATTGACAGTATTGAAGACCGCGTAGTACGCTGCCCGGTCTATTTATTCGCAGCAAAGCGCCGGAAGCGGCGCTCCGGGTTCGAATCTGCCAGACCACCGGCGGGGGTCTGCGACAAGCCCGGACGTGGTTCGGCTGGAGGGGGAGAGCGGCATGCAAATCGAGGAACGGGTCGTGAACGGGGTTACGATCCTCGACCTGAAGGGCAAGA
>JACDCA010000043.1 GCA_013694635.1 Acidobacteriota bacterium
ATCCGGATCCATCCGCTCGTGTGCACCGCGTTCAACGCGGACTTCGACGGCGACCAGATGGCCGTCCACATCCCGCTCGGTCCCGAGGCGCAGATCGAGGCATCCGTCCTGATGATGTCCTCGAACAACATCCTGTCGCCGGCGTCGGGTCAGCCGATTGCGATCCCGTCGCAGGACATCGTGCTGGGCTGCTATTACCTGACCAAGTCGAAGACCGGCGCGAAGGGCGAAGGACGCGTGTTCGCGAATGGCGACGATGTCGTCCTGGCGCTGGAGGCTGGTGAGCTGGAGACGCTGACGCCGATCCGGCTGCGCTGGACCGGACAGTTGCTCGACCTCACCGTCGCCCGCGACGACCAGGCCGTGCTCCAGGCGGAAGTGCAGGAGGTCAAGAACAAGATCATCAACACGACCGTCGGTCGCGTGATTTTCAACGCCTCGCTGCCGCCGGTCATGCCGTTCGTGAACGGGCTGCTGAAGAAGAAGGGCCTGCAGCAGGTCGTCCAGTACTGCCACCTGCACTTCGGTCTCGAGAAGACGGTCGAGATGCTCGACAGTCTCAAGAACCTCGGGTTCTTCTACGCCACGCGGTCGGGTCTGTCGATCGGCATCGACGACCTGATCATCCCGGAGCAGAAGGCGCAGCTCGTCGACGAAGCGCGCAAAGAGGTGATCAAGGTCGAAGGGCAGTATCTTGAAGGGGCGATCACCAACGGCGAGCGTTACAACAAGATCATCGCGATCTGGTCCGACGTCACCGAGAAGATCGCCGATGAGATGTTCACGGAGATGGAGTCGCTCGACCGGTCGGGACGCAACTTCAACCCGGTTTACATCATGGCCGACTCCGGCGCGCGAGGATCGAAGCAGCAGATCCGCCAGCTGGCGGGGATGCGCGGCCTGATGGCCAAGCCGTCAGGCGAGATCATCGAGACGCCCATCACGGCGAACTTCCGTGAAGGGCTCGCCGTCATGGAGTACTTCATCTCCACCCACGGCGCCCGCAAGGGTCTCGCCGACACGGCGCTCAAGACCGCCGACTCGGGGTATCTCACCCGCCGTCTCGTGGACGTGGCGCAGGACGTCATCATTCACGAGCACGACTGCGGCACGATGGACGGCATCGATGCGCGCGCGATCGTGGAATCGGGGGAGATCATCGAGCCGCTTCGGGACCGCATCATCGGCCGCGTCACGCTCGAGCGGATCCTCGATCCGCTGTCTGGTGATCTGATCGTCGACGTCAACGAGGTGATCGACGAGAAGAAGGCGGAAGACATCCAGGAAGGGGGCATCGAGAAGGTTCGAATCCGTTCGGTTCTCACCTGCGCCAGTCGCCGCGGGTGCTGCGCCAAGTGCTACGGCCGCGACCTCGCGACCGGACGCCTGGTGGAGCTCGGCCTCGCGGTCGGCGTCATTGCCGCGCAGTCGATCGGCGAGCCGGGCACGCAGTTGACGATGCGGACGTTCCACATCGGTGGAACGGCCTCGCGAGTGTCGGAGCAGTCCACGCTCGACGCGAAACACTCCGGCACGGCCCGCTTCCAGGGTCTGCAGGTGGTCGAGGCCAGAGCAGGCACCGCGGAGGCTGCCGGCGAAATGATCGTCATGAACCGCACGGGGTCCTTGATCGTCCAGGACTCGAAGGGACGCGATCGCGAGCGTTATCCGATCGTCTACGGCGCACGCCTCAAGGTGCATGACGGCCAGGCGGTCGAGCCGGGCACGATCCTCGTCGAGTGGGATCCCTACACGTTCTCGATCCTCACCGAGGACGCGGGGGTGGTGAAGTACAAGGACCTCATCTCGGACCTCACGTTCCACGAAGAGCTGGACGAGGTCACGGGCCTGTCGCGGAAGATCGTCGTCGACAGCCCGGACGAGAAGAAGCAGCCGACCATCGAGGTCAGGGACAAAGCGGGCAAGATGATCCGCAAGTACCACATGCCGTCGCATGCCCACTTGATGATCGAGGACGGCGAACCCGTCTACGCCGGCCAGGTGCTGGCAAAGATCCCGCGCGAAACCACCAAGACGAAGGACATCACGGGCGGTCTGCCGCGCGTGGTCGAGCTGTTCGAGGCGCGCAAGCCGCGCGAGACCGCCGTCATTTCCGAGATCGACGGTCTCGTGAAGCACGGCGGGATCGTCAAGGGCCAGCGCAAGATCATGATCGTCCCAGAGGACGGTGGTGAGCCGAGAGAATACTCACTGCCGCGCGGCGTGCACGTCAACGTCCAGGAGGGGGACCGCGTCCGCGCGGGCGAGCCGTTGATGGACGGGCCGAGCAATCCGCACGACATCCTGTCGGTCCTCGGCGAGAAGGCGCTGCACGCGTATCTCGTCAACGAGATCCAGGAGGTCTACCGCCTCCAGGGGGTCAACATCAACGACAAGCACATCGAGGTCATCGTCCGGCAGATGATGCGGTGGGTGAAGATCGAGGATGTGGGGGACACGGAGTTCCTGATCGAGGAGCAGGTCGATCGCTTCCGGTTCATGGAAGAGAACGAGCGCGTGATCCAGAACGGCGGCCGCCCGGCGACCGGCCGTCCGCTGCTGCTCGGGATCACGAAGGCGTCGCTTTCGACCGACTCGTTCATCTCGGCGGCGTCGTTCCAGGAGACCACGCGCGTGCTCACCGAAGCGTCGATCTCGGGCAAGGTGGATCACCTCCGCGGCCTGAAGGAGAACGTGACGATGGGTCGGCTGATCCCGGCGGGCACCGGGTTCGAGTTCTACCGTCACGTGCGGATCCCGGCGGACGAACCGCCGCCGCCGCCCCCACCGACTCCCGAGGAGTTGGAACTGGAGCGCGAGATGGAGTACTT
>JACDCA010000059.1 GCA_013694635.1 Acidobacteriota bacterium
GCCACGACCAACGCTCCGGCGGCTCGCATGCAGGGGGCGCTGGGGCTGCCGGGCGGCGGCCGCGGCAAGGCAGACCGTGACGCGCTCGCCCAGTCGCTGGTTGCGCTATCGTCGATCCTCCGCGATCTCGGCGTCCTGTCGTCGAACGGCGACACGCGCGCGCTGGCGAACGTCGATCTGAAGAAACCGCTCGAGGGTCTCCGGCGGTCGTACGACGGGGACCGCGTGCTCAGCGCATTTGCGAGCGTCGACAGGGCGCTGGACGCCCTGCAGCGCAATGCGAGCCCGAAGATCGTCGCCGACTGGGTCGCTCTGCAGGTGTAGGTTCCCCCATGCATCCCGGTCCATCACGTCCGTTCGTCAGTGTGAAGTTCTCCCCTGTCGGGCGCACGTTTTCGTTTCTCATTCCGGAACTGGCGCTGGACGATCCTGCCTTCGCTGAAGCTACGGCGGGCAAGCCCCCTTCTTATTCGCCCGGTGAGCAAGTGGTTGTGGAGACATCCGCCGGGCCGGCGCTCGGCACCGTTCAGCGGTCCGTCCCATCGCTGGCGTCGCGGCGCGCCCCAGTTGACGAGTCGGCGAAGGTCGTCAGGCGCGCGACGCACGCGGACGTCATCGCACGGCTGAAGCACGAGCAGCGCGAGCACGAAGCGCAGCGCATCTGCGTGCTGAAGATCAAGGAGCGCGGCCTGCCGATGAAGCTGGCGCGCGTCGAGCAGCTGTTCGACGGCTCGCGCCTGATCTTCTATTACACGTCCGAAGGACGCGTCGACTTCAGGGAGCTCGTGCGGGACCTCGCCGCGCATTTCAGGGCGCGCATCGAGATGCGGCAGATCGGCGTGCGCGACGAGGCGCGCATGCTCGGCGGCTACGGCTCCTGCGGGCGTCCCCTCTGCTGCACGACCTGGCTCCAGTCGTTCGAGCCGGTCTCCATCAAGATGGCGAAGCAGCAGAACCTGAGCCTGAATCCGTCCAAGCTGTCTGGCATGTGCGGCCGGCTGAAATGCTGCCTCCGGTACGAAATCCCCAACGGTAAAGGGGTCACGCACGGTGGCTGCGCCGGCGAGGGAGGTTGCGACAATCCAACCGGATGCGGCACCTGCGCCTCCGGCGGATGCGCCTCCGGCGGCTCTTCGGGCTGCGGGTCGTGCACCAGATGAAGCCGGTCGTTGCGATCACTGCCGGAGATCCGGCGGGGATCGGTCCTGAAATCGCGGCGATCGCCGCGGCCGACCCCTCCGTGCGTGCGGTCTGCGAGCCGAGGATCTATGGCACGAAGTCAGAGAACGCTCCCGATGGGTTCGAGCGCGGCCGCGTCAGCGCCGCCGCCGGACGCGCGGCCTACGACGCAATCGTCCGGGCGGTCGAGGATGCAATGCGCGGTGACGTCCAAGCGGTCGCCACGGCGCCGATCAACAAGGCGTCGTTCGCCGCTGCCGCACTCCCGTGGAAAGGACACACGGACCTCCTCGCGCACCTCACGGGTGCGCCGCGCGGCGTAATGATGTTTTACTCGGACGCGCTTCGCGTGGTGCTCGCCACGGTCCACATCCCGCTGGCGCAGGTGCCCGCAACCCTGACGCGACAGCTGCTCGAGACAGTCGTCCGTCTCACAGCCGCGGAGCTGCCTCGCTTCGGGTTCCCGTCCCCCCGGCTCGGGGTCGCCGGGCTCAATCCGCACGCGGGCGAGGAGGGGCTCCTCGGGACGGAGGACCGCGATGTGCTGGCCCCCGCCATCGCCGCATGCGTCACCGACGGTATCGACGTCCGCGGTCCGTTTCCCGCAGACACGATTTTTCTCCGCGCGACCCGCGGGGAGTTCGATGCCGTCATCGCGTGCTATCACGACCAGGGGCTGATCCCGGTTAAGATGGCTGCCTTCGGCAAGGCGGTCAATGTCACGCTCGGCCTCCCGATCATCCGCACTTCGGTCGATCACGGGACGGCGTTCGATATCGCCGGGCAGGGGAAAGCGGACGCAGGGAGCATGATCGAAGCGATCAAGCTGGCCGCCCGGCTGGCAGGTGCACGATGAACGGCCGCTGGCGCGAGAGACAGGCATGAAGACGGAGCGCGAGCAGGCCCAGAAGAACATCGCGGAAAATCGCAAGGCGTTTCACGACTACCACATCGTCGAAACGTTCGAGGCCGGCGTGGCCCTGGTGGGCACCGAGGTCAAGGCCATCCGGGAAGGCAGCGCCAACCTTCGTGACAGCTTCGCGCGCGTCGAAGATGGCGAAATCTGGGTCTACAA
>JACDCA010000062.1 GCA_013694635.1 Acidobacteriota bacterium
TCCTCGAGGCCCGAACGGGCGATCTCCTCGAGGCTTGAACGGGCGATCTCCTCGAGGCTTGAACGGACGGTCGCCTCGAGGCTTGAAGGGCCGGTCGCCTTGGGGCTTGAAGGGTCGGCCACCCTCGGGCTTGAATGGACGATCGCTTCGCGGCTTGAAGGGCCGGTCCCCCTGCGGCTTGAACGGGCGACCGCCGGCCGGCCGGGCCGGTCGCTCTCCCTGGGCGCCTCCACCCTGCTCTTCGATGCGATCGCGCCGCGCCCTCGCCGTGAAGCGCTGACGCTTGACGTCGCGTGGCACCTTGAAACGGTCGCGCGGGTCCTTGTGCTCTCCGCCGGGCCGCCAGTCGGCGCCTCTGCGCTCGCGCCCCTCGCGCTCCATGCGCAGCGCCATCGACGCCGCCTCTTCCGACGGCCACAGCTTGCCGCGCGCGAACCACATCAGCACCGCATCCGGCTGCTTCGATTGCAGCTGCTTCAGCGTCGGCAGTAGCTCGTCACTCGTCGCGGCGCGAAAGGCCGTTGGCTGCCCGCCCGCGATGATCGTCCAGTACGTAAACCGTGGAGGCATCTGTCTGTGTGTCTTCCGTGTTGCGCTGTGGCTAGTGCTTAGCCGCGGCGGGCGGCTCGAGGCGCTTCAGTTTTTCGATGAGCGTCGTGCGTTTCAGGTTCAGGAGCTTGGCCGCCTGCCGCTTGTTTCCCTGCGTGCGCTCCAGCGAGCGCCGGATCAGCGACAGCTCCACCGCTTCGATGTACCGGTCGAAGTCGACCCCTTCGTCGGGAAACCAGACCTGCGAATCACCCGCGGCATCCGGCTGATTCTGCAGTTCGCGCGTGAGGTCGGTGACCTCGATCTGGGACCGCCCCGCGGAAAACGCGAGCGCGCGCTCGACGGCGTTTTCGAGCTGCCGGATGTTGCCGGGCCACGAATACGCCATGAGGTGCCGCATCGCCTCCTGCGACATCGTGACGACGCCGCGTCCGGAGTCCTGGGTCAGGCGTTCCAGGAAATGCTGCACGAGCAGCGGAATGTCCTCGCGGCGTTCGCGCAGCGACGGCAACTGCACCGGGATCACGTTCAGCCGGTAGAACAGATCCTCGCGGAACGTGCCTTCCGCGACCATCTTCGTGAGATCGGAGTGCGTCGCGGCGATGACGCGCACATCGATCTTGACCGTGTGCGATTCGCCGACGCGTTCGAACTCGCGCTCCTGGAGGACGCGGAGCAGCTTCGACTGCAGCGCGGGGCTCATCGTCCCGACTTCGTCGAGGAATAACGTGCCCTTGTGCGCCTGCTCGAGCCGCCCCTGGCGGTTGCCGACGGCGCCGGTGAACGCGCCGCGCACATGACCGAACAGCTCCGCTTCGAGCAGGGTCTCCGGGATCGCGCTGCAGTTCAGTGCCGCGAAACGGTTGTTGCGCCGCGGGCTGTTGTGGTGAATCGCCCGCGCGGCGAGCTCCTTCCCCGTCCCGGTCTCACCGGTGATCAGGATCGTGCTCGACGTGGCCGCGACGGTTTCGAGCAGCTGAAACAGCTCCCGCATCGGCCGGCTGCGGCCGACGATCCCGTCAAACTTGTAGCGCTCCTCGAGCTGCGATCTGAGATACGCGTTTTCGGACTTCAGGCGCCGCTGCTCGATCGCGGACCGCAGCACGTGCATCAAAGCATCGAACTGAAACGGCTTGGCAATGAAGTCGGAGGCGCCGTGCTTGATCGCATCGACCGCGTCCTTCACCGTCCCGTAGCCGGTGATGACGATGGCGATCAGCTCCGGGTAACGCTCGAGGGCGGCCTCGAGCACCTGGCGTCCGTTGATGCCGGGGAGCTTGAGATCGGTGATCAGGACATCGAAGGCGAACGAGGCGAGCCGTTCGAGGGCATCCTCGCCGTTGCTGGCCTGCTCCACGACGAATCCATGGTCGGCCAGCCGCTCTGCGATTGCCTCGCGAAGCGAGACTTCGTCGTCGACGATCAGCAGGTGTTTTGGATTTTCGGACATTCGAAGGCGCGGGCGGTATTTTGACACCCCCACCCCCCTCCGTCAAACTCCCGGCACGAGAGGTCTAATGCGCTCGTGAATCTCTTCCGATAATTCCAGCGAATATGAACACTGAACGAAAGACCCTTTCGATCATGAAGGCGTGCGAAACGGTCGGCGTCAGCCGGCGCACGATTTACAACTGGATTGCGGGCGGCAAGGTCGAATACGTGCGGACCGCTGGAGGTTCCGTGCGGATCTTTGCCGATTCGCTCTGGCGTGAGCCGGCACAAACGCCGCAGCTCACGCGCAAAGAAGCTTCATGACGGGGGATTTTGGCTTGCTCTTTCATCGCCTCAACAATCAGCTCGGCATCATCCTCGCCAACGCGGAACTGCTCGAAGCGAAAGCGGGAGACGAACCGGAGCGCGCGCGCGCCTCTCAGGTCGTCCTCAGCGTGCTCGACGCGATGGCAACAGCGCGCGAAATCCGCCTTCGCGTCCGCGACGAGGAAAGCCAAAATTCCGTCACGCAATCACAGAAATCGTCAAATCGTTGACCGCAAAACGCATCGAGCTCGCCGCCACTGCACCCTCCTGCACGCCCTTTCTCAGACGCAAGTTGTGCAATTGAAGGCACTTACGGCAGAAGCGTAAACCTGGACAGTTTTCGCTTTTAATTCGCTTCAGCTTTGGTACCGCCGTTGCCCTACAGCGTCTCGCCGGCACCGACGCCGGCGCAGGATTCTGGAGGACAACAACCGATGCAGCGCCAGCCACTCGCCGCCAGCCAGCGTGACCGGATAGCCGCCGGCCTTCCCTTCGTCGAATCACTTGCTCGCCGCGTGGCGTCGTCGATGCCGCATTCGATCGAGCTGAGCGATCTCGTCCAGGACGGCATGATCGGACTGATCGACGCCGCCAAGCGGTATGACGACTCGCGGGGCATCAAGTTCGAGACCTTTGCCGAACGTCGCGTGCGCGGCGCCATGATCGACGCGCTGCGGCGAGATGCGTGGCCACGGGGCGTCCGCCGGCAGCGGCGGGAGCTCGAGGCGGCGCGCGAGCAGCTGCGCCGGGAACTTGGCGCGGAGCCCTCGCTGGCGGATCTTGCGGCGCGGCTCGGCTCGGACGAAACGCGGCTCGGAAAGACGATCGTCAGGATCAATACGATCGAGAGCACGTCGCCGCTGTCTGCCGGGGACAACGTCGATGGATCATCGCTGCCGCCGGCGCTGTGCCCATCGGAACCGATCGCACCCGACCGCGCCTATGAATCGCGCGAGAGCCGCGACCGGATTCGTGGTGCGATTGCCACGCTGCCTCCACGCGAGCGCAAGGTCATCGGTCTCTATTACTACGGCGAAGCAACCATGAAGGAAATCGGGACGGCGATCGGCGTGAACGAGTCGCGCGTCTCGCAGCTGCACGCGCGGGCGATCCATCGGCTGAAGAAGGCACTTGGCGCTGAATGCGGCCACTCCCCGGTCATCGACTTCCAGAGCACGATGCGACGCATCCGCATGGCCAGGGAGGAGACCGGTATCACTCGCGGCCGCGTGCTCGAGTACAGAACGCCGGCCGACAATACGGCCGCGGCTCGAAAGGTTGCGGTGCCGGCGCAGAAGCGCATGAAGACCGTCGCGCCGCAGCGCGCCGTTGCGTCGGCGCGTTAGGCGCTCAGGCAATCAACTCGGACGCATTACGGAGGAGGTCCTTCAGCCGGAACGGCTTCGCGAGCCACCGGCACCCCGACTCCTCGAGAAACCGTTCTGCGTCCGTGCCTGCAACGTCTCCGGTGACGAACAGGATGCGCCGCGCGAGCCGCGCGTTCCTGACCAACAGTTCGCGATAGAACGACGGGCCGTCGAGCCTCGGCATCTTGAGGTCGCAGACGATCAGGTCGTAGGCACGCGCATCCACACGCTCGAGCGCTTCGATGCCGTCGCCGGCGCGATCGACGATGAACCCCGCGTCCACGAGGGCTTCGGCCACGGCGTCTCCGAGCGCGGCCTCGTCCTCGACCACCAGCACGGTGGCGCCCGCGGCCTTCGCGGGTGGCGCGAACGTCCGTTCGGGTGGTTTCGGCAGCGGCGGTTTCAGCGCCGCGTCGGTGACCGGCATTTCGACGTAGAACGACGCGCCGCGGCCCGGCTGCGACTTCACGGTTATCCGTCCTCCGTGCTCCTGCACGATCGCATACGCAACCGTGAGGCCGAGCCCGGTGCCTTTCCCCACTTCCTTCGTCGTGAAAAACGGATCGAAGATGCGCGGCTGCACTTCGTCCGGCACCCCCGGCCCATCGTCATTCACCTCGAGGATCACCGCGTCGCGCTCGGCGTCGTGCCAAGTGCGGAGGATCAGCGTTCCCCGTCCGTTGGCGGCGACCATCGCCTGCTCTGCGTTGATGACGAGATTGAGCAGCACCTGCTGCATCTGGTGCGGATCCGCAAAGACCTGTGGAAGACCGGCGGCGAGCGCATCGATGATCGTGACATTCGTCAGCCGCTGCTCGTAGGCCCGCAGGGACAATGTTTCGCGGACGATCTGATTCACATCGACCATGGCGCGCGTCGTGTGGCGCTTGCGTGCGAAGGTGAGCAGGTTGCGGACGATGCGGGCGGCGCGCTCGGACTCGGCGAGGATGGTCTCCAGGCCCCGGCGCGTCTGGTCGTCTGCGGGTTGCTGGGCCAGGCGCTCGGCCCACGTGAGAATCGTCGCCAGGGGATTGTTCAGCTCGTGTGCGACGCCAGAAATCGTCTGGCCGAGCGCCGCGAGTTTCTCCGCCTGGAGCAGCTGGTGGTACAGGTCGCGCGCCTGGTCCTCGAGGCGCTTGCGCTCGCTGACGTCGCGCATCAGCGCCTGCACGCGCAGCGCGCTTCCCTCGTGCTCCGCGTGGGCTGTCACCTCCACCCACATCGGAGCGCGGTCCGCGCGCCTGAGACGGAGGAGGTAATCAGACAGCGACTGGTCGCGGGAGAGGCGCTCGATGAAGGCGGCGCGCGCCTGAACGTCCACGAACCGGTCCTCGTCGAAGGGGCGGACGTCTTCCACCGGGGTCTCGCCGGCGTAGCCGAACATCAATTTGAGATGAGGATTGGCGAACGACGTCAGCGTGCCGTCGTCGCGCAACACGCCGATGTAGACCCCCTCGTGGACGGCTTCGAAGAGACGCGCGAATTCCCGCCGTTCCACGGTCACGGGTGGTTGGACGACCCGTGCGGAGGATGAGGCGTGGGTGTGATGAACCGGTATTTCGTCTTGTAGTTCTCTTCGATGGCGGAACGGATCTCGCCGAGCGGCCTGCCGGCATTGTGCAGCTGCATCGCGTCACGCGCGACATCTATGCAGATGGCTCACCCCATGCCGTGGAGGTCCCACGTCGGCTTGCCCGACGCGTCGCGCGACGACACGAAGCAGTCGTCGTTGCCGACGTGGCCGCTCGCCTGGCATCCGCAGAAGCAGGGCACATACTGCAGCACATCGGGCCGCCGTCCGGCGAAGTCGTACACCGCCTGCACCACTTCGATTGGACGCGGCAGCTGATATTGCGGCGGTGGCAGCGGCGGCAACGATCCGCCGTAGATCTGGCGTGTCGAGGTTTTCGTCGGCGCCGCCGAAGCGTCCGGTGTTTTCTCCGACGAGCAACCCGTCACGAGAAGACAACCCGCGGCGATGAGCGGCAGCATCCCGAGGCGCGTATTCACGCGCTCGATCTTAACGTAATCTTTCTGGATGTTCATTCCGACTCTTCTCCAGGACCAGGTCGCGATCGTCACCGGTGGCGGCACCGGCATCGGGCTGGCGATCGCAAAGCGGCTGGGGGAGTTTGGTGCGCGCGTCGCCATCGGCAGCCGTAATTCGGAGAACCTGGAAAAAGGAAGCGCCGAGCTGCGTCATGCGGGGTTCGATCCGCTTGCCGTTCAGGTCGACGTGCGAAATCCCGAACAGGTCGACGAAATGGTGTCGCGCGTCGTGCGTCACTTCGGCCGCATCGACATCCTGGTGAACAACGCCGCCGGGAATTTCGTGTGCCGCGCCGAGGATCTGTCGCCCAACGGCTGGAACGCGGTGATCGGCATCGTTCTCAATGGCAGTTTTTATTGCTCGCGTGCCGTGGGCCGTCACATGATCGAGCGCGGGCAGGGTGGGGCGATCGTGTCGATTCTCGCGAACTACGTCTGGACCGGGAGTGCAGGCACCGTCCATTCCGCGGCAGCGAAGGCGGGTGTGATGTCGATGACGCAGACGCTCGCCGCCGAATGGGCCCCGCACAGAATTCGCGTCAATGCCGTCGCTCCCGGCGCGGTCGAATCGGCAGGAGCTGCGAAACAGCTGTGGAACACACCCGAAGCCGTCCAGCGGATCACCGATCGCATCCCGCTCAAGCGCTGGGCGCAGCCGGTCGAGATCGCCGACGCCGTCGCATTCCTGGTGTCGCCGAACGCCGGGTTCATTACGGGTGAGATATTGACCGTCGACGGTGGCGCGTGGATGGGGCGGGGCACGTTCGACTTTCTCTGAGTCGCTTTAGCCGCCGGCTTCCTGCTCGTTGTCACGCGTCACGCGCCCGTCTCGTTGTCACGCGTCACGCGCCGCCCGTAACCTCCGCTCGTCCTATCTCCGCTTCCGATTGCGACTTCTTCATAGCCCCTATGTCGACGGGTTCATCCTCGCCTGCAGACACGTCTCCTAACGTAAGACAAAGCAGAATCGATGCCGTTTTTTCAGATGAGGCTGCGGGTGTGTTGAGGTTGGTTTGCCGTTTGCAATTTGCTCAGCCAGGCCGCGAGGCGCGAGGAAGGAGGGTCGCATGAAGGTCTGGACTGATTACAACGGCGCAATTCTCGAAGTCTCGCCACAGGCTGCGGAAACCTTGAACGTCGCCGCCCGAAGCCTCGCGAAGCGGCCCTTCTACCTGTTCTTTACCGGCGACCGCCACCTGGCGCTGAGGGCGCTCGACCTCGCCGTCCGCGGACAGCCAGAGACGTTCGACGGCCTGCTACACCCGCGTGAGAAGAAGTACATCCAGGTGCGGGTGGCGCTGGAGCCTGCGCCGCCGGAGGCCGTGCTCTGGACGATTACGTTGGTTTAAGAAAGCAACTAGCCGCGGACCTGTGAAATCAGGTAGGCAATGGCCACGATCAGGAGAACGGCCCCGACCGCCCAGGCTTCGATATTCTCCGTCAACCGTTCAAATCTTCTCGACATCGGTTCCAGGGACCTTCACTGAAAAGGGACTGACGTCGCGAATTAGCAGCCCGCCAAAAAGGGACCCGAGCCAGGCCCTAATCGTTTGGACAGGCGTCGAAGGTTTCTCAGGATGAATGCTGCGAGGGGAAGCAGAAGCCTGATCATGAAGTCCTCAGCACCATCCTGTGCCCCACGCCACAGTCGCCCAGCGCAGCACTGGAACAGCTTCCGTCGGTTCCGGCTTCAGCCCGTCTGGGTTCGGGTGAGCTGCGGTTCCTCTCGAAAGAAGAAGGGGCCATCCTTCGGACACTCATAGGCGCGGAGCACCGTGGGCCGACCGTTCGGGTTGATCTGCCCATGAGCACCGACGTACTGCAGTGAACTCCCCGCATAGGGGCATTCCTTCAAAGCGCCGTCTCGACGGCATCAGCCAGCGTTTTCATTATTCCGCCGTATCCCACATCGGTTCCGGCTTCAGCCCTTCCGTGTCCGTGAATCGGAACCGCCCGTGGAAGTGGCAGAGGTAAATCCTAAACTTCTCGATAACCGTCTCGACTGCTGATACCAGCTTTAAGGGCGTGGCGCATGACGGGCAACTCAGGGGAATGCCAGGCTCAGGCTGGCCGCGAAACGTGGCTGGAGTGTGGTGCAACGGCGCACATTACCACGGAAGAGCTCGCGTCAGCGAACTCCCCTGACGAAGGCCGCGAAATCCTTATAGGGAAAATCCATTACGGAATTGGTGGTTTGCGAACGCTACAATTAGCGTATAATTCTGGTATGGAGGCTCAAAACAGAATAATTGACGAAATAGACGTCGCTATTCTGTATCTTCTTTCGACAAACGCCCGTGAGACCCAGGTAGAGATCGCCCGTGCGGTAGGTCTGGCGCCTTCTGCTGTGCTCGAGCGCATCCGGAAGCTCGAGGCCCGCAAGGTCATCCGGGGCTACGCCGCGGACGTGGATCCCAATGCCCTTGGGCAGGGACTGCTGGCCTTTGTCGCCGTCCGCAGCGAGGACGGCCCGGCCGACGACAGCGTCGCCCGTCACCTTGCCTCATTCCCGGAGATCCTCGAAGTGCATCACGTGGCTGGCGAGGACTGCTACATGGTGAAGGTCCGCACGAGAGATGCCGAGCAGCTCGGGACGATGCTCCGCACGCGGATCGGAAGGATTCCGGGTGTGAGTTCGACTCGGACGACGATCGTGCTCGAGACGGTCAAGGAAACATCGCGGCTCGCCATCCCGCGCCCGCAGAAAGTCGCGCGATGACAACGAAGGCGCAGAAGAAGCTGGCGCTCCTCGCGTGGATCGCGGTGTGCCTGATCTGGGGAACGACGTATCTTGGCATCGCTGTATCGCTGGAGTCGATGCCTCCCGCGTTGATGGGCGGATTTCGCTGGACGATCGCCGGCCTGCTGCTCGCTGGTTTCGTGATTGCGCGCGGCGAGCGCCTGCCGCCGCCGTCGCGGTGGGGCGGCATTCTGCTGATGGCCTTCCTGCTGCTCGGCCTGGGAAACGGCGGCGTCGTATTCGCGGAACAGTGGGTGCCAAGCGGCCTCGCCGCGGTCATGGTTGCGACCTCTCCATTCTGGATGGCAGCCGTCGAGGCGGGCCTGCGTGATGGCGAGAAGCTGCGCGCCAGGACGGTTGCCGGACTGTTGATCGGTTTCTCCGGCATTCTCGTACTGGTCTGGCCCGACCTGACGCTCGACACGGGCAACCGGCGATTCCTCGCCGGCGTCATCGCGCTGCAGATCGCGTCACTTGGATGGGCACTGGGTTCCGCTTACTCGCGGCGCCACGCGCGCAACGACAACATCCTGGGGACGACGGCTTTACAGATGCTGGCCGGCGGCCTCATGATGCTCGCCGCGGCCACGGCGCTCGGCGAATGGCAAAAACTGTTTTTCACGGCACGCACCGGCGCGGCACTCGCGTATCTCTCCACCATCGGCGCCGTCGGCGGCTTCGTCGCCTACACGTACGCGCTGCGGCATCTGTCGGTGTCATTCGTGTCGCTGTATGCCTACATCAACCCGGTCATTGCCGTCGCGCTTGGCGTACTGCTGCTGAACGAGCCATTCGACTGGCGGATGGCAACCGCGGCAGCGCTCGTCTTCGCGGGTGTGACGGTCGTGCGGTGGGGGAAAGGCTCGGGTGACGCACCGACGCGTGACGCCCTTCGTCCTGTTTCTTTGGATGTTGCTGGGCTCCGCAATGGTCTCGGGCCAGGCGCCTGCGTCGAGCCCCGAACCAGGCCGGCTGGAGCCGGCCTCCACCGAAGACGCGCCGGATAGCCGCGTCAGACGCATTCCCTTTTTCGCGCGCACCCACCGAAAGCAGCTGTCACCGCGCCGCGAGGCGATCGTCTCGTCCGCAGGGTTCTGGGGGCAGCACGCGACCGACGAATGGGGCGCCATCGTCCTTGCGCCGGCGCTATTGGATACGTGGCGGTACTTTCACCCGGAGTCGAAAGCGGCAGCCTGGCTTTCGCGCGGCGTGAA
>JACDCA010000063.1 GCA_013694635.1 Acidobacteriota bacterium
ACGGTATCGATATGGGCCAGGACGGCAACCATCGGACGCCCTTCGCCGCCCGAGCCAGCCCCCTTCCACACGCCCATTACATTGCCTGCTCCGTCCATCTCGACGTCAGACACCGCGTGCTCGCGTAACAGCGCGAGCACAGCTTCCGCGCGCTGTTTTTCCTTAAAGGGAGGAGCCGGAACCTCCGTCAGGGTGATCAGCTCACGGACGAAGCGGTCGTGGTCTTTCTCCAGGAATGCCGTCGCGATCTTGAACTGCGGGCCGTCGATGATCCGCCGAACGTTCGCCTCCGGCGCCTGCGCCGCGAGTGACGCCGCGGTAAGCAGCACAGACAAAACGGCACCCGCCCCCCGTGCGATTGCGGGGGTCAGGGCCTTCGCAAGCATCCTCATGCGAACGAGTTTACTGCCACGAACCAGCGGTCTCGGCGGCGAACGCGTCAAAGGCGCGGGGTGCATGGCCGAGAAGCTTCGTCTGGCGGGCGGTATCTTCCGTCGACGCCTGGAGTCCGCTCTCCTGGAAGTGCTGGTACATCATCCGGAAGTCGAACACCATCCAGTCGGGAAGATATTGCAGCGACTGCTTTTCCCAGGCGTCGAGATCATCGCCGGCGTAGGTGATGGGGCGGCCGAGCACGCGGCTCCACGCCGCAGCCGTATTCGTACCGGTCATTTCTTCGGGACCAATGAGATTGTAGGTTTGTCCTTCATGGCCCGGTGTTGTGAGCGCGATCGCCGCCGCTTCCGCGATGTCGCGCACGTCCACCCGCGAGACGCCGGCGTCGCCGAGCGGCTGCGGGTACACCCCGTGCTGGAGGATGACGTCCTTGAACCAGTAATCGTTCTGATAGAAGTTGTTCGGCCGCAGGATCGTATACGGAATACCGGACGCCTTCAGGCCTTCTTCGATCCCGACCTTGGCCCAGAAATGCGGCAGCCACGCCGCCTTGTCGGCCTCATGAACCGACAGATATGTCACGTGCTTGACGCCCGCCCGCCGCATCGCGGTGATCGCCATGTGCGCCTCACTCGATTCGGTGGGGCTGACGGCGTTCAGCAGGAAGACCTTGTCAACGCCGTCGAACACGCGACGGACGGTCGAGACCTCCTGCAGGTTCCCCTCGACCGCAGTCACCCCTTGCGGCAGCTGGCCGCCTTTGCTCTTGTCTCGCGTCAGTACCTGGACGTCACCCTTGCGCGCCATCAACTCGCGCACAACGGCTGATCCGACCGTACCCGTCCCACCTGTCACCAGAATTTTCATTCGTCGCTCCTCGCTGCGTCTTGGACGCGGTCGGCGGCGACGACGTTCCCGGACGAGTGGTTTATTTCGCCCTGCAATCCGGATGGGGACACCCACAGTGGAGTTCGGTCATGCCATGGGCCTTCTTGCAGTGGTCGCTGCAGTACTTCCCGTACTCGCCGTGGGGGGCGACGGTACAGTTGCAGATCGGGTGTGCGCATTTATCGGCGGCCATTGGTGCCTCCTTCACGTCCGAGTCTACCCTCCGGCCGGCCCAACGCAAGCTCATGAGCGGGACGCGGCCTGTAGAATGGAGCCGCATGCCAACCATCCTCCAGCGTCTGCCGTCCGGCGAAAAAGTCGGCATTGCGTTTTCGGGCGGTCTCGATACCAGCGCCGCGCTTCACTGGATGCGGGCGAAGGGGGCGATCCCTTTCGCCTACACCGCGAACCTCGGGCAGCCGGACGAGACCGACTACGACAGCATCCCCCGCAGAGCGCTCGAGTACGGCGCCGAACGCGCACGGCTGATCGACTGCCGTGCACAGCTCGTCGCCGAAGGGCTCGCCGTTCTGCAGTGCGGCGCGTTTCACATTTCCACGGCGGGGGTGCCCTACTTCAACACCACACCGATCGGTCGAGCCGTGACCGGCACGATGCTGGTCGGAGCGATGCGCGAAGACGACGTGCACATCTGGGGAGACGGCAGCACGTACAAAGGGAATGACATCGAGCGGTTCTACCGCTACGGCCTGCTCGCCAACCCGAGCCTGAGGATCTACAAACCCTGGCTCGATCAGCAGTTCATCGACGAGCTCGGCGGACGCGCGGAAATGTCCGCCTACATGACGGCCCACGGCTTCGAATACCGGATGAAGGCCGAGAAGGCCTACTCCACAGACTCCAACGTCCTCGGCGCGACACACGAAGCGAAGGATCTCGAGCGGCTCGACACCGGGATGAAGATCGTCGAACCGATCATGGGGATCGCGCACTGGCGCGACGATGTCGCGGTGAAGGCCGAGGAGGTCAGGCTGCGCTTCGAGGAAGGACAACCGGCCGCCATCAATGGCAGAACGTTCAGGGACGGCGTCGAGCTGATGCTCGAGGCGAACCACATCGGCGGACGCCATGGTCTCGGCATGAGCGACCAGATCGAGAACCGGATCATCGAGGCCAAGAGCCGCGGCATCTACGAGGCCCCCGGCCTCGCCCTGCTCTTCATCGGCTATGAGCGGCTCATCACGGGCATCCACAACGAGGACACGATCGAGCAGTACCGCGACAGCGGACGGCGTCTCGGACGCCTCCTGTACCATGGGCGGTGGTTCGATCCCCAGGCGATGATGCTGCGGGAGACGGCGCAGCGATGGATCTCGCGCCCGGTCACCGGGGAAGTGACGGTGGAACTCCGCCGCGGGAACGACTATTCGATTCTCGACACGACATCACCCAACCTCACCTACCACCCTGAGCGGTTGACGATGGAGAAGGGAGAGTCGATGTTCTCTCCGCAGGACCGCATCGGCCAGTTGACGATGCGCAACCTCGACATCGTCGATACACGGGAGAAGCTGATTACCTACGTGAAGACCGGCGTCCTCGCGCCCTGGGGCGGGAAGGAGCTGCCGCACTTCGGGGCGCCTGCGGAGGGGACGGACGATTCGGAGAAAGGATAACCACAGAGTCACAGAGAACTCTTTTCTGAAACAGAGAGCTCTTTCAAAAATGTCTGTGTCTCTGTGTCTCTGTGTCTCTGTGTCTCTGTGTCTCTGTGGTGTTTTACGCCGCTCGTAACTTGCGCAGCGCCTTGACTTCGATCTGCCGGACGCGCTCGCGGGAGAGGTTGAACCGGTGCGCGATTTCCGCGAGGGTGTACTCGTGGTCGCCCCCCAGGCCGAACCGCAGACGCAGGACCTCCTTTTCCCGGTCGTCGAGCGGCGCGAGCGCCTGCTCCACGCGTTCCGCGTACTCGCTGCGCAGCATCTCCTCTTCCGGCGACGCGACCGTCGCATCGGCAACGCGGCGGCTTAACTGCATCTCGGCGTCCGCGTCTTCGTTGGCGGCGCTGTCGAGCGACAGCGGCACACGTGAGGCGTCGAGCAGCAACCGGACCTTCTCCACCGGCATGTCGAGTTGCCGGGACAGCTCCGTGTCGGTAGGCTCCCGGCCACTGCTCTCGCGCAGCTTCCGCCGCTCGCGCTCCAGCCGTCCAAGCGATTCGACGACGTGGACGGGCAGGCGGATCGTGCGCCCGTAGTCAGCCACGGCGCGTCCGACGGCCTGGCGTATCCACCATGTCGCATAGGTGGAAAACCGAAATCCTCGCCGGAACTGGAACCGGTCGACTGCTTTCATGAGACCGATGTTGCCTTCCTGGATCAGGTCCAGGAGCGAGAGGCCGCGGTTCATGTACTTTTTGGCGATCGAGACGACCAGCCGCAGGTTCGATTCGATCAGGAGCTGCTTGGACTCCCGCAGTGCGTCGTCGGCTTTGCGGATGTGCGCGAACGCCTTCGCGAATGCGGCGGCCGGCATGCCGACGTGACGCGCGACCTCGCCGGCCACCTCCTGCCGCGTCGGGCGATCTCCTGACGAACCTGCGGCATGGAGCTGCGCGTGCAGGTCACTCAGGCGTGTCACGAGTTTGTCGATCACCGCCGGCCGGATCGGCTGGTCGCGCAGCGCCCGCGCGATCAGGTCAACCGCCTTGTCATATTTCACTTCAGCGGTGTCGCACGTCATCTTCTGAAGCGTGGTTCGGAATTCGTCGAGCCGTTCGATGCGCGAGAAGGCCCGGAGTACGGGGCCCACACGCGCAGGTTCGAGCTCCCCGCCTTCCGGCAGCAGGATCAACTCCGCGGCCGGCGCCTCGTCATCGCGAACACGATCGGCGAGTCGAATGAGGCAGCAGACGGCGCACGGGATGTGGGCGAGCCCGGCCTGTACTTCCGCCCGCGCCGTTTCCATTGCCTGCCCGATGCGAACCTCCTGCTCCGCGGTCAACAGCGAGGTCTTGCCGATTTGAACGAGATAGGCCCGGACCGGGTCGCCCTCCCTCGCGGCAACCCCCTCGTCGGGCGCCTGGCGGAACAGTACAGCCCGGGAAAACTCTTCGTCATCCGACGGGTCGATTGGTTGAGCCTCGTCTGCTTCCGGCTCCTCATGTGCGAGGAGCCGCTGCGCCTGGAACAGATCCGTTCCGTCGGTCTCGTCGTCGTCGCGCTCGCCGGGGCCGAGGCCGAAAGCGGCGGCTCTTTTGTGCCAATCCAGAACATCGAGTTGTTGCTGGGTTTCCTCCCAAGGGATCAGACCAGGCTCATCTGTGCGGGTAGCGGTCCGTCGGGGCATGAAGCCGACTATTGCAGTCTTCGGGCCACACAGGAAACGTCGAACTATGAATGCTGAACTACGAATGGCACCGGGAACACAGAGCGCGGTTACTTAACTGACAGTCGGTGCCACGACGTCGGATCGAAACGCGCGGTATCCGGAAGGTAGCCCTGGGGAATCTTCAGGCTGCGACAATCGTCGTGCATCGTGGACGGCCAGAATGCCACGGCCATGGGCTTATCTGTCGCAAGATAGGTCACGCCGATCGATTCGGCGTCCTTCGCCCAGATCTTGAATTCGCGGAAGGGGGAGCCGGCGGCACTCGCGTTCGCCAGCCACCCGCTCTTCGCCAGCCACTCCGCCCTCGCCTCGTCGGAAGGGGCGGGGCCTCGCGGAGAATCGCGCAGCGTCCACTCGAACCCCTTGCGTTTCATCCACATGTCGCCCCAGCGCTCGAATGAGGCCTCGCCTATGGCAGCCGAGGCGTGCAGGATGCGGACGGTTTTTCCCTGCGCGACGCAGACGCTCGCCAGACCTGGGCGAGCCCCGCGAATCGCGACATACAGGAACTTGCCGTGCACAAGCAGGCGCACTTCTCCGCCTCCCTCGAGCGTCGCATGCTGAGCCCCGGCCCATTCCTGTTCGCCGACGTGGCCGTCGACGATCGGAGAGACGCCGCTTTGCGCGAGCACCAGGGCGAGAACGACCAAGGCCGTACGGATCATCCGGCGAAACTTACCATCGGCCCCGGCCAACCGGCATCCGTCCTGTGACGAGCGGAACCCCCAGCGCCGTGAAATACGTCAATATGGGTGCTCATGCTGAAGAAGATCGCAATTGTGTTCGGCTTGGCTCTCGCGATGCTGGTCGTGGCCGGCGGCGCCATGTATCTGGTGGGCGCGCGGATA
>JACDCA010000074.1 GCA_013694635.1 Acidobacteriota bacterium
TGTGAAATCGCGACGAGATCGTTGACGACGTCCCCTTTGACGAGACCGCGGCCGCCGAAATGATACGGGAGGCCCACCTGGTGCAGGGTCCGTCCGTTGATGGTCATCGGCCGCATCCGAGGTGTGACGAGCGCGCGGGCCTGGATTTCTCCGCGCGGCGTCGCGATGGTGATCATCTCGCCGTTACGCGCGCCGATCTCGGACGCCAGCTCCGGTGAGATCTCCGCGAACAGTTCGGGCTGCAATTCGGCGAGATGTGAGAGCGTGCGTGACATGCCGCCGGCGGTGTGATGCTCGGTCAGCCGATAGGTGGTGAGGACGTGCGGGTAGCGCGGATCGCCGGGAGAGTCCGCGTAGGCGTTGTCGGGACGCTTCTTCGGATCGGCCGCGGGATTATCCTGCCGCGAGTACACCGGGTTACGCACGGGTGATTCCAGCGGCTCGTAATGCGCCGGCAGCGGTCCGTCCTTGAGGCCGCTGGCCACCCAGATCCAGCCCACGCCGTCGGGATGCATCACGAACGGCGCGTCCCCGCGCAACGCGGCGTCGCCGGACGCCCCCTCAGGAGGGACGTAATCGGGCGCCTTGTCGCGCGAAAAGTCCGGGTTGTCGTTACCGACCCAGGACCGTTTCGACTCGTCCCACCAGATCAGTTTCTTCCGCTCGCTCCACGGCGTCCCGTCCGGCCGCGCCGACGCGCGGTTGTACAGGATCCTGCGGTCAGCTGGCCACGAGTATCCCCAGCCGTGACCGTACGCACCGGTCGCGTTGCGCTCGCGTGCGCGGTTGCGCCCGGCTTCGTAGACACCTGAATAGATCCAGCAGCCGCACGATGTCGAGCCGTCGTTCTGAAGCAATCGAAAGCCATCGATCACCGCACCGTCAGCCGCGTGCCCGTTGATCTCGCGAAGGACCGCATCGATCTCAGGTTCGGCATGACGGCCGCCCGTCGCGTAATCCCACGTGAGTGCGCGCAGTCCGTCGTTACGCGGCCGCCCGTCCAGTGCCGCACGCGCCTTGAGCCGCCGCCCGAGGTGGTACACGAACCACGCCTCGCTTCGCGCGTCGCCTGGCGCATCTACCGCCTTCTCGTGCCACTGCAGTAGACGCTGCGTATTGGTGAAACAGCCATCCTTCTCCGCATGCGCCGCGGCGGCAAAGAAGAAGACTTCGGTGCCGATCTCCTCGGTCCGCAGTTCGCCGCGCTGAACCTCCGGAGAATCGAGCCAGAACGTTGCCGTCTCGGTTTCGACCAGCTCCCGGACGACCAGCCATTTCAGGTTCGCCATGGCTCGCCGCTCCAGCCGCGCGTTGGGCGCGCCGACCGCTGGGTTCTGCCCCATGACGAACAGACCTTCGATGGGTGTCTGTCCCGCAGCGCCCTGGCTATCGGCCATCTGGAGCCAGTAGCCGAAGTGCGAATGGTCGCCGCTGATGCGCGGGAGCCATCCAAAGCCGTAGTCGTTGTCCGCCGTCGCCTTATCGCCGTACCACGCCTTCAGAAGAGACACGAGAAACGCATCGAGGTGCGACCACCATCCGGCATTGGAGCTGTGCTTGCGCAGGTAGTCCGGGAGCGATGAGGACTCCGCGCCGAACGCGGGCATGGGGATGTAGCCCGGCAGGATGTCGTAAAGAGTCGGAATGTCGGTCGATCCCTGGATCGATGCATGTCCGCGGAGGGCGAGAATCCCTCCGCCGGGGCGTCCCACGTTACCCAGGAGGAGCTGCAGAATCGCGGCGGTGCGGATGATCTGGACGCCGGTGGAATGTTGCGTCCAGCCGACCGCGTAACAGATCGCGCCGGTGCGCTCGGGTCCCGACGCCCGGCAGAAGGCGTCCGCGATGCGGAGAAAGGCGTCGCGCGGAACGCCGCAGACCTGCTCGACCATCTCGGGCGTGTATCGCGTGTAATGCCGTTTCAGGATCTGAAACACGCACCGGGGGTGCTGCAGCGTCGGATCGCGGTGCGGATGCTCGATTTTCGAGGTGTCGTCACCTTGGTCTTTGCCGTGCCCGCCGCGTACATCCTCCTGTGCGGTGTCGAGATCGGCGTGTTCCTCCGCCTCGTACGCCCAGCTCTCCGCGGAATACGAGCGAGTGGCCGGGTCCCATCCCGAAAACAGTCCGTCGAGCTCCTCGGTGTCGCGGAAGTCGCGCGTGATGATCGTTGCGGCGTTCGTGTAGGGCACGATGTACTCGCGAAAGTCCAGGCCGTTCGCCAGCACGTGATTCACCATCGCGCCGAGAAAGACGATGTCACTGCCGGCGCGAATCGGCGCCCACATGTCCGCCATCGCCGAGGTGCGCGTAAAACGAGGGTCGACATGAATGACCGTCGCTCCTTTCTCACGCGCCTTGATCACCCAGCGGAACCCGACGGGATGGTTCTCCGCCATGGACGATCCCATGATCAGGATCGCGTCGGCGTGCTGAAGGTCCTGCTGCGCCGTGGTGGCGCCGCCGCGCCCGAACGTCGTGCCCAGACCGGGCACGGTGGAGCTATGTCATATGCGGGCCTGGTTGCTGATCGCGACGATGCCGAGGCCGCCGGTGAACAGCTTCTTGATCAGGTAGTTCTCTTCGTTGTCGAGCGTCGCCCCGCCAAGGTGCGCGATCGACGCACATTGCATCAGCGGCAGGGAACGTCCGTCGTGGTCGCGCGTTTCCTCGAAATACCGTTCCCGCGAGTCCCACACACGCGCCGCAACCATCTCCATAGCGGTCTCGAGGTCGAGCTCCGTCCACGCCGACGAGTAGGGCGCCCGGTACTTCACACGCGTCGCCCGGGCATCGTGCGTCAGAAGCTCCTGCGTGGCCGCTCCCTTCGGGCACAGATGACCTTCGGAGATCGGCGATGCCGGGTCTCCTTCGACCGACACCACGCGTCCGTCGCGGTGAAAGATCAACTGGCCGCAGCCGACCGCGCAGAAGGGACAGACCGATCGCGACACCTCGGTGCCCGCATTGCGGGGTTTCAGCCGGTGTGTCGCGTCAGACATCGCCTCGACACCGGTCCCATCGCCGCCGGTGCGCAGCTGTTCGATGACCGGCCACCGTGCGAGCCTCGACAAGAGAGTCATAGCGGCAACATTATCGCTCCTGATCTCCTGTGATCCTCTGACGTATCATCGGCTGATGTTTCGCTTTACCCTGGGCGTGGAGGAAGAGTTCCAGATAGTCGACCCCGAAACGTGCGAGCTGCGGTCGCACGTCTCGGAGCTTCTGGCGTCCAGCGAAGCGTCGCTCGGGGACCAGATCAAGCGCGAGCTGCACCAGTCGATCGTCGAGGTCGGCACGCGAATCTGCAACGACGTGGAGGAGCTGCGCAACGAGATCTTCCGCATCCGCCGCGACCTGGCGGCCTCAGCCGACCGCACCGGCCTTGCCGTCGCCGCCGCGGGCACGCACCCCTTCTCGGACTGGAAGGACCAGGTGCTCTCTCCCGGCGTCCGCTACGACAGCATCGTCGAGGAGCTGCAGCAGCTGGCGCGGTCGCTTCTCATATTCGGACTTCACGTCCACGTGGCCGTGCCCGACCGGCAGACCGCGATCGATTTGATGAACCAGGCGCGGTACTTCCTGCCGCATCTGCTCGCGCTGTCGACGAGCTCGCCGTTCTGGATGGGCCGCGACACCGGCCTGAAGTCGTATCGAACGACCATCTTCCGCCGCTTTCCGCGCACCGGCGTGCCCGATCACTTCGGCTCGTGGAGCGAGTACGAGAACTACATCAAGCTGCTCGTGGATCTGAAATGCATCGAGGACGCGCGGAAGATCTGGTGGGACGTCCGTCCGCATCCCTTTTACGGGACGCTCGAGTTCCGCGTCTGCGATGTGCCGACGCGACCGGCGGACGCCGTGATGCTCGGCGCGCTCTGCCAGGCCATTGTGGTCAAACTCTACAAGCTTTACACGCGCAACATCGGATTCCGTCTCTATCGTCGGGCGCTCATCGAGGAGAACAAGTGGCGGGCGGCGCGCTGGGGGCTGGACGGCAAGCTGATCGACTTCGGAAAGCAGGCGGAAGTGCCGATGCGCGACCTCGCCCTCGAACTGATCGAGTTCGTGGACGACGTGGTGGATGAACTGGGAAGCCGGGAGGCGGTGGAGCACGTGCATCGCGTGCTGGCGGAAGGCACCAGCGCCGACAGGCAGCTGGCCGTGTATCGACAAACCGGAGACCTGAAGGCAGTGGTGCGTCACCTCATCGCCGAGACTCGCAACGGCATGGAGGGACCGGAGGCGTGGAGATGAAGATCGGTCTGCTCGTCGGGCGTGAGTTCAGTTTTCCCCCCGCATTCATCGAGCGCGTGAATGAGCTCGGAAAGCCGCATGGCATCAGCGCCGAGATGGCGATGTTCGGCGGCACGAAGATGGACGAGCCCCCACCCTACCGGGTCATCGTCGATCGCATTTCCCACGAAGTGGAGTACTACCGCGGGGCGCTGAAGCACGCGGTGCTGCACGGCACCTACGTGATCAACAACCCGTTCTGGTGGACCGCAGACGACAAGTTCTTCAACTACTCGGTGATGGCGAAACTCGGCTGCGCGATCCCGAAAACCGTCCTGCTGCCGCAGAAGGATTACCCGCGCGACATCGATCTCACACCCGAGTCCCTGAGGAACCTCGTGTATCCGGTCGACTGGGAGGGGCTGCTGGACTACGTCGGCCGTCCCGCTATTCTGAAGCCGTACTCCGGTGGGGGGTGGAAGCACGTCTACAAAGTGAATGACGTCCGGGAACTGCTCGAGGCGTATGACCGCACCGCGCCGTATCCGATGACGCTGCAGGAGTTCATCAACTTCGATCAGTACGTCCGGTGCTTCACCTTCGGCAAGACGGACATCACCCCGGTCGTCTACGACGTGAAGGAACGGCGGTACCGCGTCGAACACAACTATCTATCGCCCGAAACGGGCGCGAGGGTCGTACGCGACGCCCAGACGATCAACCTGGCGCTCGGCTACGAGATGAATACGATCGAGTTCGCGATCCAGGACGGAATTCCTTACGCGATCGACTATCTCAATCCGGCACCAGACTTCGAACGCGACCGGATCACGGAGTTCTATTTCACTCATGTCGTGGAGAAGATGGCGAATCTCGTCATCGACCGCGCGCTGCATGGTGATCCGTCTCAATCCTGGCCGCGCTGGGAGGAGATGCTCGGCATCGGCCGGACCGCAGGCTTCACGGGAGCGATCGATCCAGTCGCGAAGGAGCGCAGCGAGTGAGCCGCCGGAGCGGAGCGGGGCAAGGGGCCCCCGCGAGCGACGGCGCAAGGGGTCTGGGGACGAAGTCCCCAGATCGACCCTGATGGACCCGATTGCCGCGTGGCATGCCGAGCTCGCAAACGGGCCCGAACTCACGCCGGAGTTCTGCCGCGAGTTTGCGGCATCGATGCGCGCCCGCAAGCTCACGTTCGGCGACCGGGTCCATAGTCCTTTTCTTCGCCCGTTTCTCCTGAGCGCCCACGACGAGGCCCGCATCAGGCACGCGGCGGAGACGATCGCCGCGGTCGGCGAACGCATCGTCCGCCATGCGATGGAGTCACCCGAACTGTTTGCGCAGTTCGGCATCACCGAGGCCGAAGAGCGGCTGATCCGCATTGACCCTGGTTACGCGACCGCCAGCACCGCCTCGCGGGTGGATGCGTTTCTGCTTCCTGATGGTCTGTACTTCGCCGAGTACAACGCCGAGTCTCCGGCCGGACCGGCCTATACGCAGCGGCTCGCGGAGCTCTTCGACTCGATGCCCGTTACCAAGAGGTTTCGTGCAGGACGCCGCGTGCGGTTCCATCGGACCATCGATCCGCTTCTGACGGCGCTCCTCGCGAGCTACCGCGAGTGGGGAGGCACGGCCGATCCCCCGACGATCGTGATCGTCGACTGGCGCGACGTGCCGACCTGGACGGAGTTCGAGATCCTTCGCGATGCCTTCGTGGACGCAGGCGTCCCGACTGTCGTGTGCGATCCCGCCAGTCTCGAGTTCGACGGCAAGGCGCTCACGGCACACGGCCGCCGGATCGACCTCGTGTACCGGCGCGTCCTGATCAACGACATCATCGCGAGGCCGGATGACTGTGCGGCGCTTCTGCGTGCCTACGAAACGCGCGCGGTCTGTGTCGCCAACACGCTGCGGTGCAAGATCCCGCACAAGAAGGCGTTCTTCGCGGTCCTCACCGATCCTGCCAACAGCGCCCTGTTCTCCCTCGCGGAGCGAGACGTGATCGCCGCGTCGGTGCCATGGACGCGCCTGCTCACCGAACCGATGCTCGACGTCGCGCGCGCGAAACGGGAGATGCTCGTCCTCAAACCGAACGATGAATACGGGGGGACGGGGGTCATGCTCGGGTGGGAGATGAGCGCGGCGTCGTGGGACGAAGCGCTGCAGGAAGCCGCGGCGGGTGCGCCCGGCACATGGGTCATCCAGGAGCGCATCCGCGTTCGCCGGGAGATCTTTCCGCAGTTCGATGGCGATGGGCACGTGACGATGAGAGACATGCTGGTCGATCTCGCGCCGTACCTGTTTCGCGGCAAGATGACCGGCTATCTCACACGGTTGAGCGCCACGGGTCTCGCGAACGTGACGTCAGGCGGCGGACAAGTGCCGTCGTTCGTCTACGACGAATGACGGAGTCGATAGTCGCTGGTCGATCGTCCAGCCCTCTAGGGCTGTTCCCCCGTCTCTTAGTACAATTACGGTGATGTTTTTCGGTCCCTTTCCTGACGAGCTCTGTCCCGGGGCGCGCAATGCCGTGGAAGTGTGCCTCAACGTGCAGCCGGGCGAGCGTGTGGCGCTGATTGCCGACGAGGCGAGCCGGGATGTTGCCGCGAGTATCGAGCATGCGCTGGCCGATCGCGGAGCGGACACGCGTCCTCTTCTGATTGAGGCGGTGACGCCGCGGCCGATGGTGGTGGCGCCTATCGGGATTCTCCAAAGCCTGGAGGAGGCGGATGCCGGCATCCTCTGCGTGCAGCCGCAGGAAGGGGAGCTCGGAGCCCGCATGGCGATTGTCGCCGTGGTCGAGCGCCGGCGCATCCGCTACGCGCACATGGTCGGTGTGACCCCGCAGATCATGCGCGAGGGCATGCGGGCGGATTATCGCCAGGTGGACCGCCTGAGCGAGCTGCTGTGCGAACGGATGCCGGACGCAAGCCTCCTGACGGTCCGGACCGCGGGAGGCACGGATTTCCGAGCCACCTTCGACCGCTCACTGGCCTGGGTCAAGACGAGCGGACTGATCAACCCGCGCTACTGGTCGAACCTGCCGGCGGGAGAAGTCTTCACGACGCCCGCGTCGGTGGACGGTACGTTCGTCTGCGACGGCACGGCGGGCGATTACTTCAACGCCAAGTACGGCAGCCTCGAGCGGACGCCGCTGTCACTGGAAATCAGGCACGGGCGTCTCGTCGATGCCCGATGCGAGCGCGAGGACCTGCGGCGCGACTTCTGGGACTACTGCCACACCGACCCGAACAGCGACCGGGTAGGGGAGCTTGCGTTCGGCACGAACCTCGGCCTGCGCGACATGATCGGCATCCTGCTCCAGGACGAAAAAGTCCCTGGCGTCCACATCGCGTTCGGCGACCCGTATGGCAACCAGACGCACGCCGACTGGAAGTCGAAGACGCATGTGGACGTTCTCACGCGCGGCTGCGACGTATGGATCGACGAGGAGCAGGTGATTGCGAACGGTCAGTATCTGCTCGAGCGCTTCGCGCTGTCGCCCGCTTGATGTGGCGGTTGCTACCAGCCCGCGAGATATCCCCTGAGCTGATCTTTCCAGTACGGCCAGTCATGGCCGCCGCGAGGACCCCAGTCGTCCAGGTGGTGGCGAATGCCTTTCCGGGAAAGGACGCCTGACAACTGATACGTGGCGCTACTGTCTTCCCACGGTCCCGTTCCGGTCGCGAGATGAATGTCGCAGGTCGCGTACTGCTCGAAATGCCAGGGATCGTCGAGGTTCGACAGGTAATCGACCGGGTTGTGGAAGTAGAAGTTCTCGTCGTAACCGCCGTCCATGCGGCTGCGCAGGTCATACACACCCGAGAGCGCATAACACCGCTTCACCAGGTGTGGATAGCGGAAGAGCGTGTTGGCGGCGTGATACGCGCCGAGCGACATACCGGTCGTCGTGATCCCTACGTCGGGCGACTGGCAGTGCGAATGGGTGAACGGGATGACCTCGCTCCGGATGTAGTCGTCAAACAGGCGCTGGCGCCAGCTGCGATGTGACGGATGCGCGCCGCGGTTGAGAAACGAGTCGTGGTTGTTCGACCCGACGCAGAAGATCTTCACGCGTCCGCCGTCGACGAACTCGCCGAGCGCTTCGATGAGGTTGTTTCTCTCGAGCTCCCATTCGTCGCCGTGGCTCGTCGGGAACGCCAGCAACGGCGGGCCCCAATGACCGAAGACCGCGACCCCCATCTCGTGCCCCAGCCGCGGCGAGTGCCAGTGATGATGTTCGATGTGCATTGCGTCTCGCGTGTGCTCTCACCAATCTAATCACATTCCTCACCGTGTCCCCGTGCCGCTGCAATTCCGGCCGCCGGCGCGACATAATCCGATTCGTGCCCGCGCCGTCCCAGCGCAACGTCGCCGTGCTGGCGGCAAGTCTCTTCGGCCTGGCGCTCGGGGAGGAACTGTGGCAGGCCTACCTGCCCGCGTACCTCACGTCGCTCGGCGCCGGCGCGGTTGCGGTCGGCCTGTTCGCTGCGTCCACATCGCTGCTGGACGGTCTGTATCAGTATCCGGGCGGGTGGCTCGCCGATCGACTCGGACGCCGGCGGACGCTGCTTATCTTCACGGGGCTCGCAACGGCCGGCTACGCGATCTACGCCATCGCACCGAGCTGGCCGTTTCTCTTCGCCGGCCTCGCCGCCGTCATGGCCTGGAAGGCGGGTGCGTTCCCAACCACCTTCGCCGTCATCGGCGACTCCCTGCCGCGCGAGCGCCGGGCGATGGCGTTCGCGGTGCAGTCGACGCTGATCCGCGTCCCGCGCGTCCTCGGCGCCCCGCTCGGCGGCATGGTCATCGTCGCGTTCGGGATGGTGGCCGGGATCCGGCTGGCATTCACCA
>JACDCA010000075.1 GCA_013694635.1 Acidobacteriota bacterium
CGGGCGCGCTGGCGCAGCGGCTGGAGGAAATGACGTCCGCCGCCGGCCTGCGGCTAACGCTTCGCGACGCCGGGGTCACAGCGGAGGCGATCCCCGACCTTGCCGGCCTGGCCGCGCAGCAGTGGACCGGCACCTTCAACCCCCGTCCGTTCGACGCCTCCGGCGCGGAGCAAATCTACCGAGCGGCGTTTTAACAGGAGATCAGGAGTTCAGGAGCTTCTTAAAGACAAGAAACAATAGAGTCTCCTGATCTCCTAATCTCTTGTTCTCCGCAGGCGCCGCAAATCCGCGCAGCGTCAGAAATACCGCCGAATTGTCTGTGTCGAAGGGGGCGGCGTCATGAGCGAGACGACGGCCATCAGCACACACGAGATGAGGGTCATCGGGACGACCGGGAGCAAGCCGTACCAGGCGAGAGCTCCGGGGACGCGCCAGGTGTAGATCACGGCGAACGCGACCCAGAGCGTGACCGCCAGGGCGCCCCACTTGGTGCTGCGTTGCCAGAAAAGCGCGGCGAAGAGAAGCGGCGAGAGCGCCGCGTAGCCGGAGAACGCGAACTGGACGGCGATGTCGAAGATCCCCTGGGGCGCGCGCAACGCGATGAGGTAGGCGATCAGCGTGAGGACGACGACGAAAATACGGCCCGTCTGCACCTGGACGTTCTCGCCGAAGCGCGCCGTCCCCCCATAAAAGGCAAACACGTCCTCGGTGAACATCGTCGACAGCGCGAGGATCTGGGAATCGCTGGCCATCACTGCCGCCATGATGCCGGCGCCCAACAGCCCAGCGAGCCAGAACGACGCAAACCGCTCGAGCATCACCAGCACCACGTCGTCGCCGGACGCCTGCCGCCGGAGCGCCGCGCGCTCATCCGGGGACGCCAAAGGTGGCAGCGCCGCAAGCGCCGCCCGTGCCTCGAGCTTCTGCTCGATCCTCGGCACATCGCGCAGCGAGTTCGCGGCAACCCCGAGAAACACACACGGCAGCCAGATCGCCAGGATGCAGAGCGGATAGAAAATCACGGTCCGCTTGAACTGCACCATCCGCCTGGCGGTCAGACAGAAGATCGCGATGTGCGGGAACGCGATCGTCGACAGGGGAATGAACGTGTAACTGAAGAAGTACCAGGGGGAGATGCGCTCGCGCGTCAGGAGCGGCGCCGTGGACGGCGAGGAGAGCAATGACTCCATGGCGGCGGGGAATCCGCCCATGCCACGGCCGATGACGATGAGCGCAACGGCGCCGAACGACAGGAACAGCACGGTCTGGAAGGCATTGACCCAGGCCGTGCCGCGCATCCCGCCGAAGAACACGTAACTCATGACGACGACCGCGACGATCGCGCCGCCGAGCCAGTACGGAACGAACCCGCCGGTGATGCCGCGCAGCGCCGTTCCGCCGCCCATGACGCCGATGATGATGTAGGGAACGAGCAACGCCGCCTGGACGGCGAAAATGGCCGTGCCGATGTGCGCACACTCCCAACGGTCGCGGAACATCTGGGCCGGAGTCATGAACCCGTAGCGTTTGCCGAGCGACCACATCCGCGTACCCGCGAAGAGCAGCGTGAGCGGAATGATAAACGCCGAGGACGAGGCCATGAGGGCGAACGTGACGATCCCGTTCGCGAACGCGTGTCCCGCGGAACCGAGGATCGTGAACGCCGTCATGTTCGTCCCGAACAATGACAGCAGGAAGACAGCGGGGCCGAGCGACCGGCCGGCGAGGAAGTACTCCTCCGCGCCCGACGCCGCGCGGCGGCGGAACGCGAAGATGCCGATGTACAGAACGACGGCGAGGTAACAGAAGACGATCGCGGCTGGAATCACTTATGTATCGGCGGGGCCCCCTGCACCCCGCCTGGCGACCTTCACTTGCGCTCCGTTCCGGTCGCTTCGTGAACGGCAGGGCCCCTTGCGTCCATCGCTTCCAGATGAGCAGGCCAGGCGACGCGCGTCAGCCACAGCATCAAGAGCGACACGGCGACGCAGTAGGCCGCATGCCACGCCAGCCCGACAGGAAGGAAGCCGAAGACGAGCGGCCGCGCAGTTCGCCAGAACCAGAGATCCTGGTGCAGCAGATACAGCGCGGTCACGGCGACGATGGGCAGGATCGAACTGCTGATCACGGGAGTCAAGATTACAATCGAATGTTTACAGGGAGCATTGTATCGATGGTCACGCGCTTCATTCTTCCGCTGCTGTTCGTCACGGCGCTCGTCACGCCCGCAGCAGCGCAGACTTCGGCCACGGTGGCGGGCACCGTACATGACCCGAGCGGCGCCGTGCTGCCGGGCGTCACCGTCACGGCGAAGAGCGGCGCCACTGGCCTGACGCGCACCGCAGTCACCGGTCCCGAGGGTCGCTACGTGCTGGCCCAACTCCCCCCCGGCGAGTACGAGCTGCGCGCGGAGATTGCCGGTTTCAAGCCGCACGTCCGCCCCGACGTCGGGCTCGCGGTGGCACAGTCGTTGACTCTCAACATCACCCTGCAGGTCGGCGACGTCGCCATCGTCGACGTCGTCACCGGCAAGACGCCTCTCGTGAACACGGGGAGCTCTGAGCTCAGTTACCTCGTGACGTCCGGGCAGATCGAACAGATCCCGCTCAACGGGCGCAATTACACCGACCTCGCACTGCTGCAACCCGGCGTCAACGCGTTCCCGCATCGGGATGGCGGCTCGGTCGTGGCGCACGGCCTCGGCATGAGCATCAACGGTCAGGACCCGCGGTCGAACGTCTACCTCCTGGACGGCACGCTGCAGAACGACTTCACGAACGGTCCGGCGGGAAGCGCCGCCGGAACGGCGCTCGGACTCGATACGATCCGGGAGTTTCGCGTGGAAGCCAACGCCTACAGCGCCGAGTTCGGTCGCAGCTCGGGCGGGCAGGTGAACGTCCTGACGAAGTCGGGGACCAACCGCTTCGCCGGAAACGCGTTCGAGTTCCATCGCAACGAAGCTTTCGATGCGCGCAACTTCTTCGATGTCG
>JACDCA010000076.1 GCA_013694635.1 Acidobacteriota bacterium
CGTCCTACTTCTGGACGTTTGAAGGCACGGCCGAAGGACCATTCTTCGGCGAAGTCCGCTCCGGAACGCGGATCGCGATGATCGGCGCCGCCCAGAACCTCTTCAGCGACGAAGGCATCGTCTCGACCCGTCACGTGTTCGATTTCTCAGGAGCGCTGGTTCGGGCAGGCGTCCTCAAAGTCAAGCCCTCCTGACCTGCTGCGTCACGACGCGAATGGTGTCGGCCTGCGCATCGTCCTCAACCGGGACGGAGGAACTGAAGAGGATCATCGAACAGGGCGGGATCCGCTGAGGAACCTACGCGCGGGTATAATCCCACGTACGTGCGGCACGATCACATCGTCGCGGCGCTCCTCTTGTCCGTCACCACTGGCGCCTGGCTTGCCGCGCAGGCTCCCGCGTCGAAGCCTCAACCGATGCACCGGGTCGGCGGGCCCGCGCGTGACGGCGCATCAGCGTTTCCGCGGGTCACATACGGCGAAGTCACGCCGAAAGCGCCGGGACAGATCGATTTCCAGCACTATCACACCTACGACGAGACGGTTTCTATCCTGAAAGCCTGGGCAGCCAGGCACCCGGAGCTCGTCGAGCTCTATTCGGTCGGGCAGTCCCTCGAAGGGCGCGAGATCTGGCAGCTCACCATCGCCAACAGGAAGGGTCCGAAGCACACCGACCGTGCGGGGCTGTTCATCGAAGGCGGCCGGCATGCCGGCGAAATCAGCGGCATCGAGGCCACGCTCTACTTCATCAACCACCTCCTCACGCGCTACGGCACGGATCCCGAGATTACCGCCCTGGTCGATACGAAGGCGGTCTACGCACGGCCGATGAACAACCCGGACGGTGCCTCGCTCTACCATCTGACCGCGCAGACGCTGCGCAGCACGGTACGTCCGCACGATAGCGACGGCGACCGGCTGCTCGACGAAGATCCCGGCGAGGATCTCGACGGGGACGGCTTCATCCGCCAGATGCGGAAGTTGGTCGGCAAGGGCAAGGGGAGCGCGATCAAAGATCCGAAGGATCCGAACGGGCGCGCGATGCGCCGTGCCGCCGCCGGCGAAGGTGACTACGAGGTGTACGCGGAAGGCGTCGACAACGACGGCGACGGCCGCTACAACGAGGACGGCATCGGCGGACTCGACCTGCACCGCAACTACCCGGAGAACTGGCGCCCGATGCGTGAGGAAACGGGGCGCGGCCATACGCAGGGGGGCGCCGGAGAGTATCCGTTGTCGGAGCCCGAGACGCGCGCGGTCTTCATGTTCCTGATGACGCACCCGAACGTCGCGATCGTCCAGTCGCTCGACACAGCGGTCCCGATGATTCTGCGCGGGCCGTCCACCAGCACCAGTCAAGAGACGATGTTCCCGGCCGATCTCGCACTGATCAGGAAATTTGACGCAAAGGGGCTGGCGATCACCGGCTACCCGTGGGCCGGCGATACCTACTTCACCTACGCCACACGCGGTGGCGTGAACCCGATCACAGGGGAGCCCGCGCAGCCGCAGCCGCTCTTCGGTCACGGCCCGGATTTCGGCTATTCGTATTACGGGTCGGTCTGGTACGGCAACGAGATCTGGAACGGCGGCCGATTCGTGGACTACGACAAGGATGGCCGCTTCGACGAGTGGGAAGTCCTCCGGTGGCATGACGAGAATCGCGCCGGCCAGAAAGACTTCATGGCGTGGACGCCCTACAGGCACCCCGCGCTCGGCGACGTCGAGATCGGCGGCTTCAATCCGAAGTTCTACTCCCAGAACCCGCCGCCGGACCTGCTGGAAACCTGGGCGCGCAACGAGGCGATGTTCAACCTCTATCTCGCGCAGCAGCTTCCGCAGGTGAGGATCGTCTCAGCAGCGTCGAAGGCATCATCGACGAGCGGCGTGCACACCGTGGAGCTGGTCGTCACCAACGAGGGGAAGATGCCGACCGCGCTCGAGATCGCCCAGCGCGTGAAGATGGTCCGGCCGGATACGGCCAGCCTGACGCTCGCGAAGGGGCAGGAACTCGTGCAGCCCGCAGCCGGCGCGAAGCAGCCTCGCCAGCGCACCGCCATCGAGCTCGGCTGGCTGAAGCCCGGCGAGACGACCCGCGTGAGCTGGCAGGTGAAGGGGCCTGGCGAGATGCGCCTGACGATCGGCTCGACGCGGGGCGGCGTCGACACGCGCATGCTGCTGGTGAAATAGTTGTCCTCACCTGGCCGGCGTGACTCGCGAAATAGGGATGCAGACGTGCTGCACGTGAATTGACACATTAACGCATACAATTCACAATCAAATGTATGCGTACTACTCTCGACCTCCCTGAAAAGCTTCTGGACGAAGCGCGGGCGGCACTGGGCTTCAAGTCGAAGACTGATACGATCGTCCTGGCTCTTCGAGAGCTCCTGCGCCGCCAGCGGCTGGACGAATTGAAGGGCCTCCTTGGCCGCGTGCGTCTCGACATCGACGTTCCGAAGAGCCGCCGCCGGCCGCGACGATGATCGTGGTCGACACGTCGGCATGGGTTGCGGCGCTGCGCTCGGCGGGTTCGGAAGCGCGCACGCTCAGCTCGCTGCTCGACAGCGACGAGGTGCTCCTCGCTGTGCCCGTCCGTGTAGAGCTACTGTCTGGCGCGTCGACGAAGGATCGTCCCCGGCTTCGCCGGGCACTGTCAGCGCTCCCGGTGGCCTACCCCACAGACGATACCTGGCAATTGATGGATGACTGGATCGACCGGGCGGCGCGCGCCGGCCAGCGATTCGGTCTCGGCGATCTCCTGATCGGTGCCATGGCAAGTGAGTCGGGTGCGCTCGTCTGGTCGCTCGATGCGGATTTCGCGCGCATGGAACGC
>JACDCA010000102.1 GCA_013694635.1 Acidobacteriota bacterium
AGCGGCGAGCAGGCTCGCCGTGATGCGGGACGGATTTGAGCGCGGAGATTGAGGTCGCTGACACACCGCGGATGTCGAAGTCATCCCCATCCAGAAGGTCAACGAAGCCTATGAGAGACTGTTCAAGTCGGACGTGAAGTACCGCTTCTCCATTGACATGGCTTCTCTGCGGACGGAATAACAATGGACGATCCCTCGCAGCCGCTTTCCGAGCGCGAACAGACCGACGAAAGCCTGCGTCTCGAACGCGAGAAGGCGGATCGGGCGCTTGACGACGACGTCTCGGCGGCCGATGAAACGGCGGACGCCGTCATCAGCCGCGCGCGAGCGCGTGCCGACGCGCTGCTGGCCGCCGCCCGTACCAAGAACGATCAGAGGTCGACGGGCGATCAGCCGACCGAGGCGCTGAAGACATCGAGAGCCATCGAAGACAACACTCTCCAACGGGAGCGCGTGACCGCCGACCACGCACTCCGTGACGAGCGATCCGAGCACGTGGCCCTGCTGTCGCACGAACGGCAGGCGACGGACGAGGACTTGTTCAACGAACGCGCGCGAGCCGACCAGGCGCTGGCCATGCGGGATGATTTCATGGGCATCGTCAGCCACGACCTGCTCAATCTGTTGAATGCGATGGTCTTCGTTTCGTCGCTCATCGAGAAGGAAGTTGCGCAGGAGAACCACGTCGAGCGCGTGGTCGCGCATGCGCGGCGCGTTCAGCGATCCGGTGCCCGGATGCGACGACTCGTCGGCGACCTCGTGGATGTCGCGAGCATTGAAGCGGGTATGCTCGCGGTGACGCGAGCGGTTGGCCAACCCGCAGACGTCGTGACCGAGGCGGTCGAGACGTTTCAGGCGCAGGCCTCGGGAAGCGGGATCTCGCTGATGGTGGAGATCGCGCCCGCGGTGCCACCCGTTGCGTTCGATGCCGCACGGATCCTTCAGGTGCTCTCCAATCTTCTGAGCAATGCAATCAAGTTCACGCCCGCGCAGGGGACCGTGGGCGTACGTCTTGAACAGGTTGGGGACGACGTCGTCTGCTGCGTCAGCGATACGGGCGAGGGCATCCCCGATGACAAGTTGGAGGCGATTTTTGACCGGTTCGTCCAGCTGACAAAAAATGATCTACGGGGTGTGGGACTCGGTCTGTTTATTTCCAAGTGCATCGTCCTCGGTCATGGCGGACGAATCTGGGCGGAAAACAGAATAGGCCGCGGAAGCATCTTCTGTTTCACCCTGCCAGTCAACGCGGCTTCAACCGACGGAGTCCGCTAGGCCACCCACGGCCGGACTATAGCCCCGCTACTTGTCAGCGGAAAAAATCAGCGGCAGCCCATTCTTTGCGTTACCGACCACGACGACCTTCGAGTTCGAGCTGCGCGCAAGCTCCATGGTCGCCTCGATGCCCTTCCACTGGAGCAGTTTGTCGCTGATGCCTTGAGAGACGATGTCCTGGAAGTCCTTGATGCCCGCTGCTTCAACACGCTTGCGTTCCGCCTCGTGCCGCTCCTTCTGCAGCACGAATTCCATCCGCTGCGCATCCTGCTGCGCCTGCTGCTTGGCTTCGATCGCCTGTTTGAGCGTTTCGGGCAGCTGCAGGTCCCGCAGCAGGACGTTCTCCACCAGGATTCCGCGCGGGTGTACCTGGCTTTGGAGCTGAGTGAGCACCTGCTGCGCCATGGCATCGCGCGCATCCGAATACAGCGCACTTGCCGTGTTGGCCGCAGTGACGGCGCGCATGGAGGAGCGGAAGTTCGGTATCAGCAGCACTTCCCGGTAGTTCGGCCCGATCTTCTGGAACAGTTCTGCGGCGCCGGCAGGATCGAGATGGTACAGAACCGAGGCCTCGAGCCCCATGATCAGCCCCTCTTTCGAAGGCACTGCCGCGCGTTCCTTGATTTCCTGACTCTTGATGTCGAGTTGGTGTACGCGTGCGAGCGGATTGACCAGATGGATGCCTTCACCCATCGTTCGCCCGGTCACGCGGCCAAAGACCGTGACTACGCCGACGTGTCCCGTGCGCACGCACGACACGGAATTCGCGGCGCCAAGCGCCAGAATCCCGACCAGCAGCAGAGTCGCGCCGCTTCTCCGTACGAGCCGTTCGCGCCCCGGGCCCCGTTCCATCATTGATTCGGCCATTCATTTCCTCCACCGCCGGATCTTTGTCAACCAGCGGCACAGCGATCATATCGAGGCCATATTTCGGCGCCGTTTCGCCCAGATTCAGCACTTAAATACAACACTCCGCTGAACTTACGCGCTCTCGCGCTTGCCGCAGCCGCGCCGGGAACGGTAGACTGTCCCCTTTGCGGACGCGGAGTTGATGCGCCAGACCGTCGGACATTACGCAATCACAGGCACCCTCGGCGAAGGCGGCATGGGCGTCGTCTATTCGGCGCGTGATGAGCGTCTCGGTCGCACGGTCGCGATCAAGATGATCCGCGCGTCGGTCAACGATCCGGCGGCGCGCGACCGACTCTATCGCGAAGCGCGGTCCGCCGCCAGCCTCAACCATCCCGCGATCTGCCAGCTGTACGAGATCGGGGAAGCCGACGGCGAATTGTTCCTCGCCATGGAACTGCTCCAGGGAGAGTCGCTGGCGTCACGGTTGACGCGGGGCCCGATGTCGCTCGGCGAGGCGGTGTCGACGACGCTCGGCGTGCTGACCGGCATCGAGGCGCTGCACCGCCAGGGTCTGGTGCACCGGGACCTGAAGCCGTCCAACATTTTCCTGACACCGCATGGTGTGAAACTGCTCGACTTCGGCCTCGCGACGTCGACGAGCGACCCATCGCCGACCGCCGCCACCGCGGTGCGTCTCACCGAGCCGGGGACCGTTGTCGGGACGCCGCACTACGCGGCCCCCGAGCAACTCCAGGGAGGAGAAGTCGATACACGCACGGACCTCTTTGCCACCGGCGCCGTGCTGTACGAAATGCTCACCGGCAAGCCGCCGTTCGGCGGCTCGTCACCGATGGAGGTATTTCACGCGATCCTGTACGACCAGCCGCCGGTATTGACCGGAGGCCCCGCGGTATCCGCTCTCGACCGTGTCGTGCATCGCGCGCTCGCGAAGAAGCCCACCGAGCGGTATCAGACCGTAGAGACGATGGCGCAGGACCTTCGCCAGGCGCTCGCCTTCGGCGACACTGGCAGCGGCGCCTCGGCGCGCGCGCTGACGCGGCTGATCGTTCTGCCGTTTCGCGTTCTTCGGCAGGATCCGGAAACCGATTTCCTCGCGTTCAGCCTCGCGGACGCGTTGACCAGCTCGCTCTCCGGCCTCCAGTCGCTCGTCGTCCGCTCGAGCGCCGCCGCTTCACGTTTCACCGCGGACGCGCCGGACCTCAAAGTCATCGCGACCGAGACCGAAGTGGATCTCGTGCTCCTCGGCACGATCCTTCGCGCGGGGCCGCAGCTCCGCGTTTCGACACAACTCGTGGATGCCACCGGCGCTACGGTGGTCTGGTCGCACACGGCGCAGGTGCCGGTCGGGGATCTCTTCAGTCTGCAGGACGACCTCGCGAGCCGGATTGTCGAATCGCTGTCGCTGCCGCTGACGGCGCGCGAGCGCCGCATGCTGAAGCAGGATGTTCCGTCCTCGTCGGCGGTCTACGAGATGTTCCTCCGCGCGAACGAAATGAGCCGCGACGCGCGACAGTGGCGCCCGGCGCTGGAGCTGTACGAGCACTGCCTCACCGACGATCCGCATTATGCGCCGGCGTGGGCCGGGGCCGGACGGATGCACCGGATGATCGCCAAGTACGTGGAGGGGGAATCCTACGAACGTCAGCACCGCGCGGAATCCGCGCTCAAGCGCGCGCTGGAACTGAACCCGGACCTCTCCAGCGCCGAGAACGTGCTCGCGCATCTCGAAGTCGATCTCGGCCGTGCCGAAGAATCGATGGTGCGACTGCTTCGACGCGCGAAAGACCGCGCCGCCGATCCGGATCTCTACGCCGGACTCACGCACGCCTGCCGCTACTGCGGGCTCATGTCGGCCTCTCTCGCCGCCACCGAGCAGGCGCGCCGCCTCGACCCGCGGATCCGGACCAGCGGTGCGCACACGCATTTCATGCTCGGCGACTACGAGAAGTCCCTCAATTTTCAACCTGAGGGGATTCCCTACATGACGAATCTCACGCTTGTCATGCTGGGTCGCAACGCTGAAGCGCTGGAGGACCTGAAGCGGATCGACACAGGGATTGTCAGCCGCCTGGTGTTCTTCACAGAAAGTCTCTGCCGGCTCATCGAGGGACGCACCGAACAAGCGCTCGAGAGCCTCAGAAGACTCACGACCATCCCGGACCCGGAGGGGCGGTGGTACGTCGCGCGGACGATGGCGTATCTGGGAGCGAAAGACGAGGCACTGAGCCTTCTCGGTTCGGTCGTCGAGGAAGGCTTTTACTGCCTGCCGGCCTTTACGCGAGATCCGTGGCTGGATTCTGTCCGTGGCACGCCGGAATTTGCTGACATCGTCCGCCGCGCCGAGGCGCGTCATCGCCAGGCGCTGATCAGTTTTCTCAACGCGGACGGAGACCGCATTCTCGGCGTCGCGCATCCCGTTTGATACAATTGGCCGATGGGCGCGTCGAATCGCGGCCCGGAACCTGTGCAATCTCAGCCTGCGAACCGCGTCAGGGCCGGAAGGCAGCAGCGCTAAGTAGTCACTGACATGTGCCGCAGGCCTCCCGGGTCGCGGTTGGGCGCGCCTCAACCACATTCTGCCTTCAGCATTGTCATACCAGGTCCTCGCTCGCAAGTGGCGGCCGCAGCGGTTCGATGACGTCATCGGACAGCGCGGCGTCACGCAGACGCTGCGCAACGCGATTGCGGCCAATCGCATCGCGCAGTCCTTCGTCTTCGCCGGCCCGCGAGGCATCGGCAAGACGACGACCGCCAGGATCCTTGCCCGCGCGCTGAACTGCATCAACGGCCCGACGGCGGATCCGTGCGGCGAGTGCGACGCGTGTATTGAAATCGCCGAAGGACGGGACCTGGATGTCGTCGAAATTGACGCGGCAACGAACACCCAGGTGGACAAAGTACGCGAAGTGATCATTTCCGGTCTCGGCGTCCGCCCCGCCCGCGATCGCTACAAGATCTTCATCATCGACGAAGTCCACCGTCTGTCGAACAACGCCTTCGATGCGCTGCTGAAGTCCATCGAAGAGCCGCCGCCCCACGTCGTTTTCATGATGGCGACGACCGAGATCGAGAAGGTGCCTGCGACGATCCAGTCGCGGTCGCAGGTCTTCGAGCTCAAGACCATCGGCTTGAAGCAGATCGCCGACCAGCTCCGTACGATCGCGGCGGCCGAACAGATCGACATCGACGAAAGCGCGCTGATGCTGGTCGCCCGGGCAGGGGACGGCAGCATGCGCGATGCGCAGAGCTCCCTCGACCAGGTGATTGCATTCGCCGGGCAGAGGATTGCGGCCGATGACGTCTCGACGGTACTCGGCCTGGTTCGTCGCGACCTGCTGCTCGACATCGCGGATGCGGTCGCTGCTGAGGACGGGGCCGCCATGTTCGTGCTCGCCGCGCAGGCGGTGGAGTCGGGTTACGAGCTGCGCTCGGTCGTCCGCGAGCTCGCGCGCCTCACGCGCGACCTGCTGATCGTCAAGGTCGACGCCTCCCGCGCGAACGATCCCGAGATTGCCGCGGAGGCCGAGCGAGACCGCCTCCGGTCCATTGCCGCGAAGTTCTCGCAGGAAGACCTGATGCGCGCGTTCGACGTGCTGACGAAGGCCGAGTACGACATCCGCGCGTCGGCGAATCCGCGCTATCACCTCGAAATGGCGCTGCTGCGGTGGGTGCATCTGCGCAAACTCGTCCCGCTGAGCGAACTGATTCAGGGTCTCGACAAAGCAGGGCCGGCGAGTGTGTCACCAGGCCGCACCGTCGGCCAGAGTCCCGCCGTGTCGCGCACGGCCCCGCCCCCGGCGGCCGCGCGTCCATCGGCTGTTCCGTCGCGCCCCGGGATCGCATCCGCGACCGTCAAGGCTGTCGAGGCGCGCCGCGAGGCGGTCGTCGCGATTCAGCCGGTGGCAGCCGGCGAGATCAAGAACGCGTTTCTGGAAGAGATCCGCAAGGCCAAGAAGTTCTTCTACGGGACCGTCGTCGCGCAGGCGCAGCGGATAGACGTCGAAGCGGACCGGATCGTGTTCGTGTTCGCGCCACAGCATCGCGCGCTTCGAGGGCAGCTCGATCAGACGCGCGCATATCTCGAGGAGCTCGCGACGCGCCTGTCGGGACGCCGGATGACTGTCGCGTCTGACGAAGGCACGCCAGGCACGCCCTCGAAACCAACCGCCGGCGCAGTGCCGTCCCCCCCCGCCGGCGGCGCACCGTCCACGGGCCATGGCACCCCGCCCGCGCTCGCCGGTTCAGAGGAAGGCCGGCGGGCCGATCTGAAACAGCAGGCACTGGCCGACTCCGGCGTCCAGGCGATGCTCGACGTCTTCGCCGCGGAAATCAAGGATGTCAAAGAAAGGTAAGCACGTCGCACGTGACAAGGATCACCAATGAACATTCAGCAGATGATGAAGCAGGCGCAGGAGATGCAGGACCGCATGCAGAAGCAGATGGCCGAGATGAAGGTCGAGGCGACTGCGGGCGGTGGCATGGTCACGGTCGTCATGAACGGCGCGAAACAGCTGCAGTCGCTCACAATCGATCCTGAGGCGGTGTCGAAAGACGATGTGGAGATGCTGCAGGATCTGATTCTGGCGGCGATCAACGACGCGCATCGTAAGGTGGACGAGGAGCTGTCGAAGCAGATGAGCGGGATGATGGGCGGCATGAAGATCCCCGGCATGTTTTGATGACCCGTCCCGATCCGCTGACGAAGCTGATCGAGCAGCTTCAGCGCCTGCCCGGCATCGGTGCCAAGAGCGCCCAGCGGCTTGCGTTTCACATTCTCAAGACCCCGCGTGAAGAGATCGACCGGCTCTCCGATGCGATGCGCGAGGTCAAGGATCGCGTCACCTACTGCTCCGTCTGCAGCAACATCACTGATGTCGACCCCTGTTACTTCTGCACGCACCCGGGCCGCGACCATCGCCTGATCTGTGTCGTCGAGGAGCCCGAGAACGTCAGCGGCATCGAGAGAACGCGCGACTTCAAGGGCGTGTACCACGTCCTGATGGGCGCGCTGTCACCGCTGCACGGCGTCGGCCCCGACGACCTGAAGATCAAGGACCTTCTGACGCGCGTCGGCAACGGCGGCGTGGAGGAAGTCATCCTCGCGACCAATCCGAACGTCGAAGGGGAAGCGACCGCGATCTACCTGGCGAAGCTGCTGAAGCCTCTGGGCGTGCGCGTGACGCGCATCGCGATGGGCGTACCGGTCGGCAGTGATCTCGAATACGCCGACGAAGTCACCATGCACAAGGCCATGGAGGGCAGGCGGGA
>JACDCA010000117.1 GCA_013694635.1 Acidobacteriota bacterium
GGAGCAGGTGGCGTAAATGAGGGTACCGCCGGGCGTCACGGCGGAGGCCGTCTGACGCAGCATGGCCAGCTGCGCATCCGCCAGCGCCGGCAGATCGCCCGCCGTCCGCCGCCATTTGACGTCGGGATCCCGCCTGACGGTGCCAAGGCCGGAGCAGGGAGCGTCGAGCAGGACGCGGTCGAAGCCCGCAACAAATGCGGGGGCGACGGTCGCGTCGGCCCGGACGATGCGGATATTTGGCGCACCGGATCTCCGGACGGTGCGAGACAGCAGCTCGACACGGCGTCCGCGGATGTCGCACGCGACGACGAGGCCCCTGCCGTCCATCGCGGCCGCCATCGCGGTGGCCTTGCCGCCGGGTGAGGCGCACGCATCGAGCACCCGCTCGCCTGGACGCGCATCGGCATAGAGCGCCACGAGCTGCGATGCTTCGTCCTGGACAACGAACAGACCGTCTTCGTCCAGCGAGGTTGTCAGAGGATTGCCGGAACGCACCACCAGGCCGCCAGGTGCGTGGCGCGCAGCCTCCGCCTCGATGCCGCGTGATGCAAGGAGTCTTATCAGCTCGCCGCGCGTCGTCCTCAGCGGGTTCGCGCGCAGGGTCAGGGGCGCAGGGGAGTTATCGAATCGCGCCCAGGCCTCCGCATCCGCAAGGCCGTGACGATCGAGCCAGCGCGTCGCAAGCCATTCGGGATGCGACAGCGTGGATGCGAGGTAGGCGATCGCAGCCGCGCGGTCGTTGCCATCCTCAGGGCGCGGCGGCAACGGCAGCCGCTCGCGCTCGCGGCTGACCCGCCGCAGGACGGCATTGACGAGACCGCCCGCGCTGCGCTTGCCGGTCTTGCCCGTCAGATCCACCGCATCCTTCACCGCGGCCGACGCGGGAATCCGATCCAGGTGCAGCAGCTGAAACATCGTCAGACGAAGGATGTCCACGACTTCGGGATCCAGCTTGTCGAACGGCCGGCTGGCGTACGCCGCAACGACGTGGTCGAACGCCCCTTGCCATCGCAGCGTGCCGGTGGCGATCTCGCCGGCGAGTGCGCGGTCGCGCTCGTCTGGCAGATGCTGGCGCACGCGAGCGAGCGCCGTGCCGAGGTCGACTCTTCCACTGGCGACGCTGCGCAGGACCTCATACGCCGCGAGCCTGGCGGGTGCGATCATTGACGTATCGGCGGGGCCGTAGTCGGGGAGAGAAAACGCGAGCGGGGCGCCACGCGATGCCCGGCCAGGAACTCGTGCGCGGCCATCGGACGTTTGCCTTCCGGCTGGATCACCAGAATACGAAGCGCACCGCCGTCGCCGGTGGCCGCGAGCAGTTCCCCTTTGTCTGCCTCGAGGACGCTTCCGGGCGGTTCGAGGGTCGCTCGATCCGTCACGGCCGTGCGATGAATCTGGTAGCGTGCGCCGTCGAGCACCGCCGAAACGAGCGGCCACGGTTGCAACCCGCGGACGAGATTGTGAATCCGGATTGCCGGTAGATCCCATTGGACCGCCCCTTCGTGCTTCTCGATCTTGTTCGCGTGCGTCGCCAGCGCATCATCCTGCGGCACGGGGACCGCGCTGCCGGTCGCCAGGTCATCGACCACGGGCGTGAGGAGCTCAGCGCCGAGCGCGGCCAGCGTCCGCTCGACCTCCGGCGTGGTCGCATCAGGTCCGATCGGTGTCATCGCTATCCGAAAGACGGGCCCGGCATCCAGCTCCGTAACGATCCTCATGATGCTCACGCCGGTCAGCGCGTCGCCGTTGATCACGGCACGGTGCACCGGCGCGGCGCCACGGTACTTCGGCAGGAGCGACGCGTGAATGTTGATGAGGCCGAGCCGGGGGATCGCGAGCAGCGCGTCCGGCAGAATCCGCCCGTAAGCGGCGACGACGCCGAGATCAGGTGCAAGGTCCGTCAATGCGGCCAGGAATGCCGGATCCTTCATCTTCGTCGGCTGCAGCACCGGGACGCCTCGAGCCTCGGCTACTGCTTTGGTCGGAGTTATCTGGAGCTTGTGACCGCGACCTTTCGGCCGGTCGGGTTGAGAAACGAGCGCAACGACCTCGTGTGATGACTCGAGGAGTGCCTCGAACCCGGGGACGGCAAACTCCGGTGTCCCGAAATAGACGATCCGCACGGTCACCACTTCCC
>JACDCA010000123.1 GCA_013694635.1 Acidobacteriota bacterium
TCGGGATCGCGGATGATCGGTGCGGTGACGCTCGTGGAGCGCGGCGGCAAGATCAAGGAACGCGCTCGTCTCGGTGTCCGCTTCCACACACTGGTGCTCGCGGATGGCCGGCAGGTGGACCTGCGGACCGACACAATCTACCGTGAAGGCGACTCGGTCTCGAGCGAGAGCACCAAGAAAATCGGTGGCGCCGCGATTGGCGGTGCGGTGCTCGGCGCCATCATGGGTGGCGGCAAAGGGGCCCTCCTCGGCGGCGCAGCAGGCGCGGCCGGCGGCACGGCGGTCGTGATGGCTGGCGGACGAAACTCGGCCACGCTGCCGAGCGGCACGGTGGTGACGGCGCGCGTGACGAACCCGGCCTCGATCGAAGTCGAAAAGCGCTGACGTCTGTTTGACCGTCGCGGCCGGTTGCGCGGACAATCGGCCGCGGTGGCACATCATCCTCTCGGCGACATGGATCCGGAGGAGTTCCGCCGCGAGGCGCACCGGGTCGCCGATTGGATCGCTGACTACCTCTCGAATCCCGGGCAGTACCCTGTCCTTTCACGCGTGAGTCCCGGCGACATCACGCGTGCACTCCCGCCCGACGCTCCGGCCCACGGCGAGTCGTTCGACCGAATCCTGTCCGACTTCCAGCAAGTCATTCTTCCCGGCATCACGCACTGGAATCACCCGGGGTTCTTCGCGTACTTCGCGATCACAGGGAGCGCACCGGGGATTCTGGCGGAGTTCCTGTCGGCTGCGCTCAACGTGCAGGCGATGTTGTGGCGGACGTCACCGGCGGCGACGGAGCTGGAGGAAGTCACGCTCGCGTGGCTGCGCCGGCTGGTGCACCTGCCTGATGCGTTCGAGGGAGTCATCTACGACACGGCGTCCATCTCTACCCTGCACGCGCTCGCCGCAGCGCGCGAGCGCGCGGCGCCCGACGTACGGGTGCACGGCCTCGGCGCGCGGCGTTTCCGCGTCTACTGCTCGGACCAGACACATTCGTCGATCGACAAGGCGGTCATCCTTCTGGGGCTCGGGCACGAGTCGCTGCGAAAGATTCCAACCGACGCGCAGTTCAGCATGCGCCCGGACGCGCTGGTAAGCGCCATCGCCGACGACCGTGCCGACGGTTGGAGCCCGCTGGCTGTCGTGGCCACTGTCGGCACGACATCGTCAACCAGCGTGGATCCCGTCGAGGAAATCGCCGCCATCTCCGCCCGCGAAGACATCTGGCTTCATGTGGACGCGGCGTACGCGGGGGTCGCCGCCATGGTCCCTGGCTACGAGCACGTGTTGCGAGGGGCGGGGGCGGCGGACTCCATTGTGTTGAATCCCCACAAATGGCTCTTCACACCGTTCGACCTCAGCGTGCTGTACACGCGGCACTTCGACGTGCTGCGTGCGGCCTTCTCTCTGACGCCGGAATATCTGAAAACAGCAGAGACGGGCGTGGCCAGGAACCTGATGGACACCGGGGTTCAGCTCGGTCGGCGTTTTCGCGCCTTGAAGCTCTGGATGGTCTGCCGTCACTTCGGCGCGGATGGGCTGCGTGCGCGACTCGCCGAACACATGCGGCTGGCCCGGTTGTTTGCCGACTGGGTGGATCAATCGTCCGGATTCGAACGTATGGCTCCGGTGCCGTTCAGCGTCGTCTGCTTTCGAGCAATTCCACCCGATCTGCTCGGAAATGAGACGGCACTCGATGCCTTCAATGAAGAGCTGATCGACAAAGTGAACCGCAGCGGCGAAGTATTCCTCTCTCACACGCGCCTCGACGGACGCTACGTCATACGGTTGGCCGTCGGGAACCTGCATACGACAGAAGTGCACGTGGCGCGCGCATGGGCCCTCCTTAACTCAGCTTCTTAACTCAGCCGCTGGGAGTCACTGCGCAAGGGCATATCGCTTGCAGCCTTTCGAGCGTCGTACGGACGAGCCGTACGCACATGAGAGGACGCACAACAATGCCAGTTCGCAAGTTTCGCAAGTTTCTTATTTCCGGAGCACTGTTTCTGATCGTTTCCGTAGCGATTCCGACCAAGGCATCAGCCGAGTGGTGGTTTACGCCATTCATCGGCGCGAGTTTTGGCGGGTCCGCTGAGTTAGCCGACGTGTTCGAATCCGTTGACGTCGACTTCGAACGACGTCTCACCTACGGCGCGTCTCTCGCCTGGGTGGGCGGCGGAGCCGTGGGGTTCGAGTTCGACTTCGGCTACTCACCGAATTTCTTTGAAACCGCAACCCTGGACGACGAGGAGTTCGACCTGTCGGGTGATAGCAACGTCACAACGCTGATGGCCAACATCGTCGTCGCCGCACGCAGCGGGGCGATCCGCCCGTACGCGAGCGGAGGCGTCGGTATCATGCGGACCAGCGTGAACGACCCCGAGGACTTCTTCAACGACGTGTCGACCAACGACCTCGGGTTCAATGCGGGGGGTGGCGTCGCCGGGTTCTTCTCCGACCGGGTAGGTCTCCGCGGCGACATCCGGTATTTCCGATCTCTGCAGGACAACGAGCCGGACGATGAATTCGACCTCTCAATCGGTTCGTTCAAGTTCTGGCGTGGAACCGTCGGCCTGATTTTCAGCTTCTAACGGCAGCCCTAAAGGGCTGGACTACGAGCACATCAGCGAATGGACTTACACCACCGCCGCGCTTCGGCGAGCGCGGCGGTGACGGCGGCCGGCTGGGTGGACTGCGGCGTCTGCTTGCGCGCGACCGAGGCGGCCGGCGTCACCCATCCGACGACATCAGCGTCGAACAGCGAGGAGTGCGATTTCCAGTCGTCGACCGACAAGGCGTCGAACGAACGTCCTTCCTGCAGGAGTCTCCTGACAAGCGCCCCCACGACTTCGTGCGCATCACGAAACGGCAACCCTTTCGAAACCAGATAATCCGCAACGTCCGTGGCAAGCAGCAACCCTGATGCGGCACGCGCGCCTGCCTCGGGTCTGTGCTGCAGGCCGGAGACGACTCCCGCCGCCGCGTTGAGCGATGCTCGCAGCGTGTCTTCCGAGTCGAACAGCGCTTCCTTGTCTTCCTGCAGGTCCTTGCTGTACCCGATCGGCAGCCCCTTCATCGTCGCCATCCAGCCGGCCAGGCGTCCGATCGCGCGGCCGGCCTTGCCGCGTATCAGTTCGAGCGGATCAGGATTTTTCTTCTGCGGCATCAGGCTGCTGCCGGTTGCCGCGGCGTCGGCCAGGTCGAGAAAACCGAACTCCTCGGCCGTGAAGAGGATCAGGTCCTCGGCCATTCGACTGAGGTGCACCATCGTCATCGCCGCCGCGTGAAGAAACGTGGCCACGAAATCCCGGTCACCGGTCGCGTCGACGCTGTTGGCGACGACCCGCGAGAAGCCAAGCCGGCTGGCGAGCGCGGCGACATCGATCGGGTAGCTCGTGCCGGCGATGGCACCGGAACCGAGCGGCAGTTCGTCGATTTCATCGAGGAGAACCGCAAAGCGCCTGTGATCGCGCCTCAGGGCCGCCACGTGCGCGAGAAAATAATGCGACACGAGGACGGGCTGCGCGCGGCGCATATGCGTGTAGGACGGCATGATCGCGTCACCGGCCGCCTCCGCCTGGTCGATCAGCGCGGCGACGAGCGAGGCGATGGCGTTCTGCAACTGCGGCACGCGGCGCTTCAGATAGAGCCGCAGATCGAGGGCGACCTGCTCGTTGCGCGACCGCCCGGTGTGCAGACGCCGGCCGGCGTCCCCTGCGCGGGCGACGAGCTCGCGCTCGACAAACGCATGGACGTCTTCGTCGGACGCGGCCTCCTCCGAGGTGAGGAATCCCGGGTCGCTTCTGCCCTTCTCGAGGATCTCCTCCAGCGCCGCGCCGATCAGCGA
>JACDCA010000138.1 GCA_013694635.1 Acidobacteriota bacterium
AACTCCCGTAAACCAAAGATGAACGGCGGCGGTATTTGAAAGTAACGACACGATTATAGACAGTGGCACCCCCGTGCCGCGCCGTGCGGGATGAGCACGCCGCTCCCGCGGACGAACGATCGGATCGCAGGGATGGCCGGACGTTGCGACCGCGAGGCCCAAAAGAGCGTCAAAACCGGGTGATATTCTAACGAGGCTGCGCCTCAGACCACGAGGCTCCGCCTCGCTAGGCCGCATTCTTGATAACGCCCCGCTTTCGCGGGGCTAGGGAGTCTATGCAGCACAGAAGCTTCTCTGCCGTTCGTGTGTGGATCGCCGCCGCGCTAATCGCCCCGGCCACGGTCGTGCTCAACGGTTCCGACTGGCCCGAGTGGCGGGGTCCGGCGCGGACCGGCGTGTCGACGGAGAAGGGGCTCCCCGAGAAATGGTCCCCGTCCGGCGAGAACCTGGCCTGGCGCGTGCCCTATGGGGGCCGCTCAGCACCCGTCGTATTCGGCGACCACCTTTACCTGCAGAACACGTCGGGCATGGGCGCCGAAATGCAGGAACGGCTGATGTGCTTCAATGCCGATACGGGGAAGCTGCTCTGGGAGCACCGCTACAACCTGTTCACCAGCGATGTGCCTCCGCATCGCATTGCGTGGGCGTCCCCGGCGGTCGATCCTGCCACCGGCAACGTGTTCGCGATCAGCGGCGCCGGCCTTCTGATGTCGCTCTCCAAGGACGGGAAGGTGCTCTGGGAGCGCTCGCTCGCCGAGGAGTTCGGGATGTGGACGACCCACGGCGGGCGCATGTCGTCGCCGGTCATCGATCGGGATCAGGTGATCGTCAGCGGCCTGACGTACTTGTGGGGGCAGCATGCCGGGCCGGGCCATCGCTTTCTGTCGTTCGACAAGACGTCAGGGCAGGCGAACTGGGTGAGTGCCCCCGAAGGGCGTCCGACCGACACCATCTACGCCAATCCATTCATCGCGGACATGAACGGCGTCCGGACGTTTTTCTCCGGCGGCAGCGACGGCGCCATGCACGCGCTCAAGGTGAACACCGGCGAGCCGATCTGGAACTGGAAAGTCAGCCAGCGCGGGTTGAATACGGCGGCGCTGGCGCTCGGCGATGATTTGATCATCACGCACAGCGAAGAAAACCTCGGCACCAGCGAAATGGGCATGGTCGCCGCAGTCCCGGCCGGGTCGAAGGGGACGCTGGCCGACAAGGACGCCCGATGGCTGCTCCGCGGGGTTCAGGCCGGTTACGCCTCTCCCGTCAGTGATGGCGAGCGCCTCTACCTGCTCGACAACGGCGGCGTGCTGATTGCGATCGACCTGAAGACCGGCAAACAGGTGTGGAGCGAGGGTCTCGGCACGATCGCCAAGGCCTCACCGGTGTATGCGGACGGAAAGCTGTATATCGGCACGGAGAATACGGGGAATGCCGGCGGCAAGGTGTTCATCATCAGGCCGACGGCAGAGAAGGCGGAGATCCTCGACCAGGACTGGCTCGGAACACCGGCGAAATCCGAGTTGATCATTGCGGCGCCGATCGTCGCGCGTGGGCGCGTTTACGTCACGTCGATGGACGCGCTGTATGCCATTGGTCCGAAGGGGGTGCCATCGGGCTCCCGCGCGTCCGTGCCGCCGACTGCGCCGGCAGCGATGGTGGGGCCTCAGGGCACCGCTCCCGCGACGGCGCTCGTCACGCCGACCGAGCTGATCCTCAAGCCGGGGCAATCGATCGACCTCACGGTGAAACTGTTCGATGCAAACGGCAACCACATCAGCGGTCCCGCGGCAAACGTGACGTGGAGCGTCGAGAACCTCAAAGGCACAGTCGCGAACGGAAAATTCACACCAGAAGCCGGTGCAGGCCCGCAGGCAGGGGTTGTCAAGGCCGCTGTCGGCGGCGTCACCGGCGTGTCGAGAATCCGCATCATTCCGGATCTGCCGTGGACCTTCGACTTCGAGAACGTCGGCGAGGTGCCTCCCACCTTCTGGATCAATGCGACCGGTAAGTACGCCGTGCGTGACGTCGAGAAAAACGGCAACAAGGTGCTGGTGAAGCTAGCCGAGAATCCGTTTGCGTTCGTGAAGCGGGCGCGGCCGTTCTTCGGCCAGACCGACCTGAGCGACATCACGATCGAGTCGGACGTGCGCGCGCTCGAGCGCCGCCGCCAGATGGGGGACGTCGGCATCGTCGCGCAGCGGTACGAACTGGTGCTGTTCGGAACCCACCAGCGCCTCGAACTGCAGCCGTGGCAGCCCGAGACTTCACGCACGCAGCGCGTCGAGTACAAGTGGGAAAAAGACACGTGGTACACGATGAAGCTCGAGGTGCAGAACCTCGACAAGGGGCGCGTGCGCGCCCGCGGCAAGGTGTGGCCGAAGGGGGAACCGGAGCCCACTCCTTGGACGATCGAGCGCATCGACCCGATCGGGAACGTCAAGGGCAGCGCCGGAATTTATTCGGACGCCCCGTCGAATCCGGCCGGCGGGTCGGAGATCTATTACGACAACATCAAGGTTTATCGGAATAAGAAATAGGGCACATGAAAAAGACATGTCTTTCCCTCGTCACAGTCGTCGCGGCTTCTCTTACGGCAACTGCGCTCTCTGATCCAGGCGGCAAGGAATGGCCGATGTGGGGAGGCACCGCCGACCGGAACATGGTGTCGGCCATGAAGGGTGTGCCGACGACGTGGGACCTGAAGACGAAGAAGAACATCAAGTGGATCGCCGAGCTCGGCTCGCAGGCCTATGGCAATCCTGTCGTCTCCGGCGGCTACGTGTTCGTCGGCACGAACAACGAGGCCTTGAAGGACCCCAACATCAAGGGTGATAAGGGGAACCTGCTGGCGTTCCGCGAGTCGGATGGGCAGTTCATGTGGCAGGCAGTGCACGACAAGCTGCAGGCGGGCCGTGCGAACGACTGGCCGTTCCAGGGCGTGTGCTCCTCGCCGCTGGTCGAGAACGGCATCGTGTACTACGTCTCGAACCGCGGCGAGCTGATGGCGGTCGATCTCGACGGCTTCCGCGACGGGAAGAACGATGGCCCCGTGACCGACGAGAAGCTCACGCGTGAAGTGGACGCCGACGTTCTGTGGCGCTACGACATGATGGAGGAGCTCGGCGTCCTTCAGCACAACATGGCGAATTCGTCGCCGGTGGCCTTCGAGAATCTGATCCTGATCAGCACGTCGAATGGCCAGGACGAAAGCCACGTCAATGTCCCGGCCCCGAAGGCGCCATCGATCATCGCGGTCGACAAGACGACCGGAAAGCTCGTGTGGGAAGACAATCCCGTCGGCGAGAAGATCCTCCACGGCCAGTGGTCATCGGTGGCGGTCGGGTCCATTGGCGGCGCCATGCAGGCCGTGGTCGGCCAGGGGGACGGCTACGTCCGCGGCTATGAGGCAAAGACCGGCAAGCGGCTGTGGGAGTTCGACCTCAATCCCAAGCAGTCGGTCTGGCCGAAGACGCGCAACGAAGTCATCAGCACGCCCATCATCGTCGACAACATTGTCTACATCGCAAATGGCCAGGACCCCGAGCACGGCGAGGGGGAAGGCCACCTCTATGCGATTGACGGTACCAAGCGTGGCGACATCACGACGAGCGGGCTGTTGTGGCACTACGGCGACATCCGGCGTTCGATCTCTACCGGCGCTTTGTACAACGGGATCCTCTTCTACTCCGACTTCAGCGGATTCCTGCATGCTGTGGATCCGAAGACCGGCAAGCCCTTCTGGAAGCACGACATGTTCGCCGCCATCTGGGGCTCCCCCATCGTGATCGACGGCAAGGTGTTCCTCGGCGACGAAGACGGCGACGTCACGATCCTCAACGCGGACAAGGCCATGAAAGTCGTCGCGGAGAACAACATGGGCAGCTCCGTGTACTCCACCGCGACCCCCGCCAACGGCGTGATCTACATCGTCAATCGGAACCAGTTAGTGGCGGTGGCGGAAACAAAGTAATGAGGCTGCTCCCCGTTGTCCTCGTGGCATCCATCACCTCGATGGGTGCCCAGGCCCCCGCCACCTCCTGGCCGCAGTTCCGAGGCCCTGAGGGGTCCGGGTTCGCGCCCGCGTCATCGACACTCCCCGATTCCTGGAGTCTTCAGCCGGCCCGGAATGTCGGCTGGACCACGCTGATCCCCGGTCTCGCGCACTCGAGCCC
>JACDCA010000140.1 GCA_013694635.1 Acidobacteriota bacterium
GTGTAGAACCCGACGCGGCCCGACACAGGGGCAGGAAGCGTGTGCTCGATCCGGAGCTTTCCCGCAACCGACGCGATCACCTTTCCACCGCGTACTTCCACCCGCAGGTCCTGCCATGAGTTGAGCGGCAGCTGCAAATGCTCGCTGCCATCCACCAGGCGCCTGCGCTCACTTCCCTCGAATCGCCAGAGCGCAACGTTGCCGTCCTTGGTGTTGTAACGCGCGTAGTAGTAGTCGGATTGCGGCGTGATGCCGAACGCGAGACCGGCGATCTGGTCCGACTCGCCGCCGATGAGCTTGAACTTCACCGCGAGGACGCCGCTGCGGAAGTCGTTCACGTCGCGGATCAGAGCGAGGGGGAACGGCGCGGCCGCGGGCTCAGTCTTCCATTTGCGCGCATCGGCAATAACGATGGTCTCGCCCGCGTCCTGTACGGTTTCCCAGTGGCCGATGGTCGGATCAACGGCAAGGGGGCGCGGCTGCGCGGAAACAGCGGAGAGGCCAGACGCCATCAGGGCCAGTATTGCGGCGCGTACGCACGTCATTCAGAGCCGGTTCCGTGGAGCTCTTGCCAGGGATTCCGACCCACTCGCCGACCGACAGCGGGTAGGCATGATGTGATTCCGCGGGATGTGAGACGCGTCGACGTATGCCTGAGCTCGCGCGCCCAGTGACACGGCGCCGCGCTCGTCCAGCACTTGATCAGTTTCGAAGCGCAGCTGGCGGGATTCTACCGCTTTCTGCGGTCGCGCGGAGGGCGTTCATTCGCCTGTCGACGAAGCTCCCTCACGCGGGAGTTCTGATGCTGCTCGAGGTCGCGCCGCACATTCCGCGCGCCCTCGGCCAGCTCGCGCAGACGTGTATTGATTCCCTCTTCCGAACGGTCTTCCTTCACCTTTTTGTAGCCCCTCCTCGAGTCAAGGGAACCGCAGCATCTTTCGAGCCACTACCGAGTCGACCGTGGGATCCTGCAGCCCTAAAGGCTGACTACGGATGTGTTAACCGTTCAGCGGTAGCGCCCGAGGCGTGCGAGCAGCGTCGCTTTGAGGTCCTGCTCGGATCGAGCGGTGGTGAGGTCGATGTCTCCGCCAGACAATGCGTCGATCAACGCGCGAATGAGTTGTGCGCGACTGATCGCGGCGCCGCTCTGCGCGCGGATGTTCGCCGCGAGACGGTCCAGGAAGACGATCTGTCGATTGAAGAGAACGACGGTGACCTTGGTCCACGCTTCGTCGTGAACTGGCGGGCGCCCCGGACGGCGCTTCCCCTCGGCTGGTTCCCGCGTGGGCGCGAAAATGTCCGCCGGAGATTTGGCTGTCTTGGGTTTCGCACGCCGCGCCATCGATCTCCCCGATTTCTACCCCGCGGCCCGTGGTTAATTCCACCCTGAATACTCGCTTGGCCGCCAGTGGTTGAGTCGGCGTATTCAACACTAGCTGAGGTAGTTAGTTCAAGCTCAACCTTTCAGAAGGGATGGATCTACATGATTATTTCCGTCCTGAAACACGCTCGAGGATTTCTCCCGCAAGTCGGCGGAACGCATCCGCGGCCCCGGTATGTGGCCCGAACTGGAAGATGGTCTTGCCTGCCGCGGGCGCCTCTTCGAGGGAGCGACTCGTGGTGATCTCGGTATGGAACACCCGGTCGCGGTACTGCGATCGTAGTTGCTCGCGTACTTCGGCCCGCTTCTTTCCTGGGGTGACCATCGTGAGCAGGATGCCGAGCAGCGTCGCCCGCGCCTTCAGACGCCGGCGCACCTGATCCACGGCGGTGAGCATGTTGGTGAGCCCTTCCACCGCGAGAAAGTGCGGAACGACCGGGACGACGAAACCGTCAGCGGCCACCAGTGCGTTCACGCCGATCAACGAAAGACTTGGCGGGCAATCGAGGATTATGAAATCGTACCGTGAGCGCACCTGGTGCAGGGCGTGGCGGAGTGTGAGTTCCCGACCGGCGACCTCGGAGAGGGCGAGGTCAGCGTTGGCCAGCTCACTCGAGCCGGAAATGAGGTCGAGGTTGGATGTAGGCGTGCGACGGATGGCCTTTGAAACAGGATAATTCTCGAGCAGGCATGCGGCAGACGACGGGTTGAGATCAGCGCGGGCGACGCCACACCACATCGAAGCTGACGCCTGACCGTCGAGATCGATCAGCAGAACGCGGCGTTTCGGCGCTGCGAGTGCGGCACCGAGGTTGACAGAAGTCGTCGTCTTTCCGACGCCCCCCTTGTTGTTGACGACAGCAAGGACCATTGGAATAGTGACCGAAAACGGTGCAATGTGAGCGCCAACCGCGCAAAGGCATTAGTTACTGAACGAACTGGACATTCTGGACTCACACCCGGTTCCCGCGGCCGCAAAATCCCATAGAACCGACGTGGCAAGTGAACTCGGCATTGACCGGCTGTCAGGTTTCTTAACATCCATGCAGTGGGCATCAGGGAATCGATGGGACTGATCGGCTGGCTGACACGGCAGGAACTGAAGCACGAAAGCGCCGCCGCGAGTGGCGGACGACGTGGATCGCATCGATCGACGCGGAGGACGGCACCCGACTCGACGAGCTTCGCGCCGGTCTCGCGGCGCGATCGACGCGCGTTCTATAATCTCCGCCGATGCCTTCAATCGCTCCCGCCACCGCGTCCGTGTCGCTCGGCATCGACCGCCTGCTTGGATCCCTC
>JACDCA010000148.1 GCA_013694635.1 Acidobacteriota bacterium
TGGATCATCAGCCGCAGCTGCTCTTCACACTCCGCAACGTCGATCAGCAGGACTTGATTGCGAAGGCCGGGTTCGATCTCTCGAAGAAGGGCAAGCGCCCAGCCAGCGCGAAGGTGCTCGCGAGCGACGATCTCTCGCAGATGTTCGGCATCGAGATGGCGCCGGCGATACCGCCGAAGCGGGCCGCATCCGGCGAGGTGACATCGAAGCGATCCGTCCCGGTCAACGCGGACGGGTCGTCCGGGCCGGCGGCTGTGACCCGGCCGGCGAAACCGAAAGAGGCCGCGCTCGAGCGGCCCAAGCAGACACAGCGGCTGACACCGGCGAAACGTCGCGCGATATCGGAGCGCATGCGTCAGTATTGGGCCGCACGGAGAGCTCTGGTGAAGACGCAGAAGGCTTCCCGATCGTCGTAACGGCCCATCGCCGGACGAGGCGGGGCTGGTGCGGCGTCATCCCGCCGCTGAGGCCGCAGCGGGGGCGTCCGAACGAGATCGTCAGTTCAGCGGTTCCAGTCCTCGACGCGAAGCCCCGGAACGCGGATCATGTGGCCGAGGTTTGCGGTGACGAGCGTCGCATCAAGAGCGAGGGCATGCGCCGCAATAGCGGCGTCAAAGTCCTCAATCCGGGTTCCACGGCGTTCCAGGGTTGCCTTGATGCGGCCGAACATCCGGCTGACGGCATCGGTCCACTCGGCGCGTGGGAGTTCCGCGGAGATGAAATCGAAGCGCGCCTGCAGCGCCGCCCGGCGCTTCGAACGCGGCAGCCGTTCGATGCCAAACGCGATCTCCGCAATCACCGGCTGTGGTATCGCCACGTCGGTCGGCGCGGTTCCGGCCAGTCGCTCGACGACGGCCGCGCTGCCTTTCATGAGCGCCGAAACGGCATTGGTGTCCAGGACGTAGATCACAGGTCGCGCGGCTCCTTCGAGCGTCGCGCTTGTGTCACGGCGATGAGCAATTCATCCACAGCCGCGCTCGTGTCGCGGTCCACGTGTCGCAGTCGCTGCAGGAACTCAGGTGCCAAGCCCGACTGCACGCTCACAGCCTGCTCCAGGGCGCGGACGACCAGGCGGTTTCGGCTGATGCCGAGCGCCTTAGCCCGGCGGTCCACCGACTTCAGCAACAGATCGGGAATATGCACCGTGGTCGGCATGAATATGTTTATGAATATATCACGGTCGGCCACGGGGGGCCTGTGTCCTTGGTTCAATCCGCCTCCCGAACTCTGTTGACGAGTGGGGTCTCAGCCCCGGGTTCATCGGTCTCGTCGACAGGCGACGCCGACCAGCACGTCGCGGCGACGATACGCGTCGCACCAACGTCCACCGTCGCCACGCCGCGGCACGTGAGCGCGTCACCTCCACCTGCAGCCGTCCGGAGATCGGCGGCCCGGGCGGCTTTGTGCACTCGCGCGGTCTTGAGCCATCGACGCACCGACGTCTTCGCGCGATAGGGGTCAGCCGGCGGTGACCAGTCTCCTGCAGAGTGTCGCGCCCCCGCCGCAACGACGCGCAACGCGCGCCATCAGCGCGGCCCGGATTCTCGAGGCTTCTCTGTGAATGTGCCCAGAGTTCGCGGGTCCGTCATTGCGAGATCGGGCGATTTTCCAGTCGAATTCGTCGATAGCGACGGTTTGAAAAGGCTGCCAGGGATCATAGAACGGGCCTGAAATCGATGATTTCAGGCCCGTTTTTCATTGGGAACTTGGTTGGCGTTGGCTGCCCGAATGACGGTTGTTGGACCGCGTTTGGGCACACTCCTGGGCACACTGGAGCCGACGCCAATGTGTGCCTTACGGGCACACGAACGCGTTACCACGAGAGTGAGATGTCCCGCACGAATGAGCGTCAAGCAAGATCGACCTCAGTCCTCTCGCGAGCGCGGCTGTCCCCATCGCCCGGCTCCTCCGAGCCCCAGACGACATCGAGGCCGACCTCAGCCCACATCGAGAACTCGGGATTCTGCCAGCCGATGATCGTCTGTCTCTTGCGTGAGGCCCTCGATCGCCGAGCGTTCAGGCGTATACTGCTTTCCGATCGTGACAATCGGAGGTGAGACGTGGGCGCAGCAGCTTGGCAAGTGCAAGGGCAGTATTACGAGACATGCAATTGTGACTTCGTATGTCCGTGCGTGCCTGGGCA
>JACDCA010000154.1 GCA_013694635.1 Acidobacteriota bacterium
TGAAGGTGACGCGATTGAACCGGTCGGTGCTGAAGGAGCGCTCGAGCGCCCGCCGGGCTTCGACTTCGTCGCCGGTGCGCAGCAGGTGCATGGCGAGCTCACCATGGGAGCGCGCCGCCGTCGGATCGAGCGCAATGGCCTGCCGTGCCAGCGCCACCGCTTCCTCGAAGCGGTAGTTGCGCGCGGCCAGATCCGCTGCCGCGCGGTACACCTCGCCGAAGCCCGAGTGGATTGCGAGCACCTTCCGCACTTCGGCGTCCCACGCCGCGCGGTCGTCTTTCACGTACGCAATGGCCGCGCGCAGCGCGCGTGCGTCGAGATGCTGCGGGTTGGCCTTCAGAACGCGTTCGATGCGTTCGCGGGCCGCGGCGTATCGCGTGTTGTCGAGATCGAGCTGTGCGAGAAGGAGCTCCGCCGTGTCGAGCGACGGATCGATCTCCAGCGCTCGTATCGCCGCGAGCGCCGCCGCCGGCGGGTTCTCTTCGGCAAGGACGCCTGCGAGCCCGGCATGCGCCGGCGCCCATTGCGGATCGATCTTCAATACCTGCTGGAACGAGCGCAGCGCTTCGGCTTCGTTGAACTTCTCGAGAAAGAGAAGGCCCCACGCCGTGTCGATGGCCGGATCCCCGGGCGCAGCCGACGAGGCGGCTCTGAAGAGTGAATTGGCTTCCTGGGGAAGGTTGAGCGCCTGTGCCGCGCGCGCCGCTCTGGCGAGGACGGCGGCGTCAGAGGCGCTCGATCCCTGGCGGAAGATCGCCGTGAGCAACCGCGACCCGACTTCGGTTCGTCCAAGCCGCTGATGCAGCAGCCCGAGTTCCAGCGCCGCGGCGCCGAGCGGCGCCTGCGCAGCGGCCGGGTCGAGAAGCTTGACCGCTTCGTCGTACTGACCCTTCCGGATCGCGAGGTGGCCGAGAACGGCGGCCGCGTCAGGGTCAGCGCCGCCGCGCCCGCGCGCTTGGGTCTCGGCCTCGGCAAGCTTCCCGTGTGCGATCGCCGCCCACGCGCTGGCCGGAAACGGGCGTGCCGAGGCAGGCTGCTCGGCCGAAGAACGCGACGAGTCGGTCGCGCAGAGGCATGCGGCAAGAAGGACGACGACCAGGGGCCGCATCCGCACCGTGAAACGGCGGTGCGTGCGTGTGCCTTCCATAGAACTCGTCCGATTATAAGTCAGGGGTACGACCCACTCCGTTGAGACGTAACGCGTGGAATGGCAGCCTTACCACGTTCAACACTGGTTCAAGGACCGCTTGGATTGGTGTGGGAGCTGTGTTGAACCGTGTTGAACCGTGGCTAGAAGAGCTCCCGCCACGTGAAGAACAGCGCGGCGCAAAGCCCCTGCAGCAGTGCGAAGGCGACCGCCCAGCTGGGCAGGGCGCGGGATGGAAGCATCGCTGCGAGGGCCAGGAAGATCGGAAACAGGGTCGATGTCATGCGCCCGAGCGACAACGCGCCGCCGGCAAACATTGGAGGAACCAGGATCACAACGATGTAGACCGCCCAGGCCACCCCGACGCGGCGCGCCACCGGCCAGATCATCAGGAGCGCAAATCCGGCGGCGAGCGTGTTGAGCATGTTGAACGGGCTCGCAATCGCGACGCCGACCAGCCCTTCCTCCTGCAGCCAGAAGAATCCGCGGCGCAGGGGCTCGAGGCCGGTGAAGCTTCGGCCCCACGCCCCATGGCTGCGCGACCAGGCGAACCAGACGCCGGTCAGGGTGTAGAGGTACGTCGTGAAGGCCAGCATGCCGGCGACAGGCATCGCGGCGGCGGCAAGCGCCCTGGCCGTCGCCGGCCAGTCGCGTGCGGGCGCGCTCGTCGCCGGCCCCAGCAGCCGCTGCAGCACCAGCAGGCCGAGCGGCACACTCAAAAAGAATCCGTTGGGGCGTGTGAGGCCGACCAGGAAGCCCCAGACCGCGGCATATGCCCACTCCGCTCGGCCAAAGTGATAGGCCGCTGCAACGCTGCCCAGAAGGAACAACGACTCGGTGTACGGCGCGCTGAAAAAACAGGCGAAGGGATACGCAGCGAGCAGCAGCGCCGCACCTGCCGCGCGGTCGGGACCGAGAAGCTGTTCGGCCAGCCTCACGAAGTAATACAACCCGAGCAGGAAGGCCGCCAGCGACACCGCGACGCCGGCCCAGAGGATCCGTACCATCCGGCGTTCCGGCGGGAGGCCGGTGCGGGAGCTGCCGAACACCAGGCCCACGGCCCGCATCAGCGTCGGCATCGCGGGAAAGAACGCGATGTTCCGCTGCCGTTCGAAGTTCACGTCGGGGTCATACCCGTACAGCGCGATCCCGCCGTACCAGCCGGCGTCAAAACGCATCGGCAGGTTCATCAACGGATCCGCCGTGAGCACCACGCCCGGCCTGTGCAGGCCGAAGGCTGCGACAGAAAACACCGCGACGAAGAACACCATGAGGCGCGTGGCGAGAAACGCGCGGACCGCTGGGCCGAAGTGCGGTTTCTCGGCAATCCGCCGCCAGGCGCCGGCAAATCGCGCGACGGCGGATGGGCGCGGGAACACGATCTGCCGCAGCGCCAGGAGGCCGACGACAGCGTAGCTGAGGAACGGCGTGCGGATGCGGGGAATGAAGTCGAAGATACCCGCGCGCGTGTCGGCGCTCAGGACTTTCCAGCACAGGATCGCCGCGATCGCAACAATCGCGGTGTCGATGGCTCGGATCCACCCCGGCACAGGCGGCAGGGATCCGTGCCGCTCATCGCTGTCCATCAGCGCTGCGATTCTACCCGAGGGCGCGTTCTTCGACTGCAATGCGGCGCCTGATCAGCAGCCCGAACGCGATCGTGGCGAGTGGCCCCGTGACGAGCGCATGCGTCATGAGAGCCGCTCCGAGCAGCTCCCCGATGACGGCGACGTAGTTCGGATGACGATGAAAGCGGTAGGGCCCTGAGACGACGCGGCTCGAATCGGGAGGCACCAGCACGCGAAATGTCCAGCGCGGGCCGAGCGTCACCATCGTCCAGTACTTCAGGACCTTTGCGGCGATGAATGTTGCGAGGCCGATCGCAAACCCCTTGTCGAAAGACGGCTGACGCCAGATGCCTTCCGCAACCATGAGCAGGAATGCCGACGGATATGCAAACTGCATCGCCCGAAAGACGTCGCCGGCCGGCTCGCGCGCACCGGCAGCACGCAACCCGGCCTCGTGACGCGCGGAGCGAGCCGCCTCGATGATTATCGGCACGAACACGAGCACGAAGACGGCGCCGCCGGTCATCGGGACAACTCGTAGAGTCTCGCCGGCTTCCCTTCCCACCATGTCGAGGTCACGAGCCGGAACCGCGGGTCGGACTCGATCCGCTCATGGGCCAGCGCGCAGGCCTCTTCCGTCCAGAAGGCGCAGTGCACAGCCACGTGTGTGACGCCGCGTCCTTGCAGGTAAGTGACTGTATTCCCCGTCGGGAAGCCCTCGGTTGAGGCTTCGAGCTCCTGATAGGACTTCGGGAAAAAACCGCTGTACCCGTTGACGGTCTTGGTCCAGTGCCAGGTGGAAAAGTACTGGTACGCGAAGTTTTCCGTGTCCATGATGTTAATGGGGTACTCGAACAGAATCGCGCCACTCCGCGGTCCGAGCGATGAATACAGAAAGGGAGGGCGTCTCCACATCGTGGTCAGCTTGAGCGTCGGAAGGCATTCCAGCAGGAACACGACGGTCAACAGGGCCAACAGGATGCGGCGGTGTGGCGGCGTCGATGCGAACGCGAGCAACCGCGCCGCACCAAATCCTCCGAGAAGAGCCAGCGTGAGATTGACGAGAACCGCAAATCGAGCCGGCACCCGCATCGATCTGAGCGGCTGGAGGTTCTCGTAGGCCAGCCGGTACCAGCTGCCGTTGAACCCGAGGGAGCCATCGAATGCGATCAGACCGGACGCCACCAGCGCAAGCCGCGTCGCGCCGATGGGGGGCCACGCGCCGGCGGCGGCGAGCACGAGGGGTGTGAAGTGCGGAAAGAGGTGCCGCTCGCCGACGGTCTTCACAACCTGCCACTCGCCGTACACGCTGCGGTGATGAGGCTGCAGATAATCGAGTAGCCGCGCGCTGAAGTAGGCCACGGCGTGGGTATCGCGGATGCCGCGATCACCCTCCGTGGACTTGTACACGCGCGCGAGCGGCAGGGCCAAAGCAAGACCGCAGAACAAAGCAGCGGTGGCGGCAGCAAAACGCCTCCACCCCGGCCGCCAGACCAGGGCGAGCACCGGGACGAACACACCGGCGTAGATGGTCAGAAACACGCCGTAGTACATCGACGAGTACCACTGGGCCGTCGCGGCGAGCACCAGGTATGCGAAGTACCGCGTGGCCCCCGTCGACAGCAGGCGGACCGCAGCCAGCAGCGTCAGCGGCATCCAGTGCGTCATCTGCAGCTCGAGGTGGCTGTAGTGTTCGAAGCGGTACTGGCAGAACGCAAAGAGCAGCGCGGACATCCACGCGGCGCCTGGAGACAGCGAGAGCGCGCGCGCGAGCAGGTAGGTCGCGACGCCCGAAAGCACGAAGGACGACAGCAGGAGGGCCGTGTACGCAACGGCGACGGGCACACCGATCCACAGGAGCGGCGCGGCAGTAAGGGCCGGCAGCAGCATGGAATCGGAGTACGTCAGCGTCCTCCGCTCCGGATAGAAGGTGTTCGTGTCGAACAGATGACGCGGGTCGGCCACGACCTGGTGCGCGACCCAGCCCATTCGCCACATTGAAAAGAGCGGATCGCCTGGGTCCGGCACGCCGTACCAGTCCAGCAGTTGTCTGTTTAGAAGGATCGCGACGCTGACCACGAGACCCGCGGTCACCAGAATCAACTCGCGGCGGTTGGCCTTACCGGAGGGAACGCCAGGCTGGAGGCGATCGAACAGGCCCAGTTGCGCTGCGACGCGGCGAACGAATGCCTGCGTCGTCACGGCACCCCGCACATTACGCGACACGCGTGTCGCCCGCGTAGCGGATGGCGTACCGGAGCAGCGCCGGTGTCATCGCCGCGGTCCGCCCCGCCGCCCGCACCGCGCCCGGAGACGCGGCGGCCGCTCGCAGCGTTCGATTGAACCGCCATTTGCCCCCGAACTCACGCCGCCGCGCCCGCGCGAGTTCGCTATGGGCATCCTGCCAGCCGTGCTCGAGGATGCGCAACGCCTCAACCGCGGCCAGCTCGCCGCCGCGAAACGCGAACCGCAATCCATCACCTGTCATGGGATCGATGAAGCCCGCGGCGTCCCCGGCGAGCAGCAACCCCGGCAGGCCGGCATCGGTCGCGTCGACAGCCAGTGGCCCAAGGATGGAAGGGCCCGTAACC
>JACDCA010000164.1 GCA_013694635.1 Acidobacteriota bacterium
CACTCCCCGCCGGGGAATCAAGCACCTTCCGCATGTCTGGAGACGAGGATGACGCCGGTCGCCGTGAGTCTGGGGCGTCACGCCCAAATGAGGCCGAATCGACGCTGCATCTGATCGAACGTGCCCGGTCGGGTGATCAGGACGCGGTCGACCGGCTGTTCGCCCGGCACGTCCGGCCGCTCCAGCGCTGGGCCTCCGGCCGGCTCCCGAAATGGGCGCGGGATGTCGCCGACACCGACGACCTTGTCCAGGAAACGCTGCTTCAGACGTTTAAGAGAATTGGTGAGTTCGAAGTCCGAGGTGTCGGAGCTCTCAATGCCTACCTCCGGCAGGCGATCCTCAATCGGATCCGGGAGGAGTTGAGGCGGAAAGGCCGGCGGCCCGAGTCCACTGATCTGACCGGGGAGGAAGTGGAAACCAGCCTGTCACCGCTGGAACAGGCGATCGGCACCGAGACGGTCGAGCGCTACGAACGGGCCCTTTCGCGGCTGCGGGTCGAGGAGCGGGACGTGATTATCCCGGAACAGCGGTCCACTCGGCACGCGACTCGGCTTTGCCCTCGAGACGCTCTCCGGTTCAGCAGAGGCACGGTTGGACGCGGGCCAAAGACCCGGCCTGCTTGCCCGCAGCCGACCGATCAGATCCGCGCGGACACCGCCCGGAGACTCCGCGAGCACCTGGTCGTCAGCCGATACCGGCCGACGAGCGATCGCCTTGGCCGCCGACCCTGCCGGCGTGAACGAACGCGACGCAGCACCCTCAACGAATGAAGTTCAGCGCCTCCGGCAGTGGCCGACGTATCGGCACCTCGAAGAACCGGACTGGTTCGGGAAGGATCACATCCGTGCCGCCGGACGCGAAGAAGGCGCCGATCTGGTTCAGCATGCCGCGCGCGGCGGAACGAAACGGCTCGCTCGGGTGCGTGATGCCGAGCAGCACCGTGTGCGGATTCTTGGGGATCGTGGGATCTTCGTCGAAGACGAGGTCGTGACGGTAGTGCAGCGTCCAGTCCGCAAGCCCGCCCGCGCGGAGGATCGCCGCCGTGCCGGGGCTCACGGCATTCTGATCCCCTTCGGCGGACTGAACGATGACCGGCCTCGCGGTCATGCCGGAGAGCGGATGCAGCCGCAGGTACGGCGCCCAGACAACTGGTGCCGACCCCGCCTGTGCCGTTTCACTCAGCTCCATTGCCCGCTGGATCTCGATCGCTCCGGCGGATGTGTTGACGACCGGCGACTGGTCCCGCGACGGTTTGTTCTCGTTGTAGAACGGCGCAGCCGTCGGTACGCCGTCGATGGACGTGATCCCCGGCGAGTTGACCAGTGACGGTGTGCGGCTCGCGAGCCTCGATCCGATGATCGCTCGCCGGGCCGGCGACCACCGCCCATACTCCGGGCTGAACCCGGGCGTCACCGTCATCACTGTCGCGGCGATCCGCGGCTCGAGCACCGTCAGCATCGCCCCGACCGTCGCGCCGGCGGACACGCCGTGATAGAAAATGCTGCCCGCGTCGAGATCCCCAGAACCATCGCCGTCGACGTCCATACCGACGTCGATGACGCGAACCAGCTGCATCAGGTCGGCGACGGCCTGCCGATAGGTGTCTCGTTCCTGGATCGTCGCTGCGACAGATCCTTCGAAGATGCCGATGGCTCCGTCGCCATCCTGGTCGACGCCGCGCCCCTCGTCAGCGATGCTCAATGACGTCCCGTTGCTGAGATTAATGGTCAGGCTGCTCAGCGGACCGAACCCGTTGCCCGGATTATTAATGCCGATCGTCGCGATGCCGTACGACGCCATGATCGATGCGACCACGCCCGTTGTCTGATGTTGATTGCCGGTGGCGCTGTGACCTGCAATGACGACCGGCCATCCTGCGGCCGGCCTGCTACCTGACGGTAGAAACAGCGTGAAATAGATGTTGTTCTGGCCCTGCACCACCGGGTCCCCGGTCAGTGTACCGACGACTGGGATGTATTCCCCCGGATGGACCAGGTACTCGGGTGAGACATAACGTCCGTAGGCGATCGTGCCGACCGCACCCGGCACCACGTCCAGGAGCGCGAGATTGATGGCACTGGTGGCGAACACCGCCGGGTTGACGCGCGTCTGCTGCCGCCACGAAATGCCAGCGACATCGTCGCGGCTGAAGACGGCGCGCTCGCCGAGCGGCCCAAGTGCAAAGCTTGCCGCCTCCGGCAGCCCGCTCTTGATCTGGTCTCGAATCCTCTCCATGACCGACGTCACGCTCTGCGTGGTGAAAACGCTGGCGCTGACGATGTCGTGCGCGTGAATTCCCTGGGCGCGTGCGGCATCGAGTGCCTCGAGCAGCGCCTGTTTGTACTCCCCGCGTACCGTCCGACGGAATCGCAGGAAGGACTCGCTCGCCGCGACCTCTCTGCCCTGCAGGTCACGCAGCCGATTCGTTACGATGAGCGCGTAGCGGGCATGTTGCGCGAGTAGCTCGTCCGCTTCGGCGTAGAGGGTGTTGCTGAGACTGTCCCACACGACCTGGTTGATGCCGATGGCCGGGCCGGGCGGGTCCTCGGTGCCGGGACTTCCGAGCGCGACGAGGAAGACCGCGGCGCTGTCGACGGTCGCGGCATCGATCGGTCCGTCAAACGGAATCGCCAGCTGTGGCTGCAGGCCGAAGCCGTCCAGGGCGTTGACGACATCGAGATCGTCGCAGTCGGACGGGCTAATCGTGCAGTCCGGCTTCGGCAGGTTGAGCCGGAGGCCAGTGTTGTGGGTGGCATCTCTGACCGTGAAAACGTTGCTCGGGAATGGCGCCGTCTCCGGAGCCTCGAGCATGAACAGCGCGTGTATGCTGGACGCGTCAGCTCGGCGCTCACGCCGCCGACGCTGGTCGTCCGGCGACGAACTCTCGAGTGGCAACGAAAGCAATAGGGCGACTCCAGCGACAAAAACGTGGTGTGTCATCGTTGCTCCTGTTGGTCGGGGTCAACTTGAACGGGATGAGCGCCAAGGCACCCATCCTCGTGCTGGCCCGCGGGCACATTTAATGCGGTGCGCCTCGACCCTCTTAAACGGTGAAGAGCGTTGAATACGGACACGTCGCACGTTTAGCGGTAACATCCCCCCACTCCCCGCCGGGGAATCAAGCACCTTCCGCATGTCTGGAGACGAGGATGACGCCGGTCGCCGTGAGTCTGGGGCGTCACGCCCAAATGAGGCCGAATCGACGCTGCATCTGATCGAACGTGCCCG
>JACDCA010000177.1 GCA_013694635.1 Acidobacteriota bacterium
GTCCATGGGCGCGCCACTGCCCATGGATTATCTGGCGAAGCACTGGCTCGACGTTCCGCGTTTTCTCGCGGCGGGCCTGGCGATGGCCCTGTACGCGGCGACCTTGGCGCTGCTCACGGCCTCGTTCACGTCGCGTCGCGCGTATGCCTCGGTGTTTCTCGTGGGCCTGTTCGTGATCACCGCACCGTTCACGATCGGCGTTTCCTCCGAGATCGGCGGGACAGTGGGGCAGTGGATCTCGATGTTCAACCTGACGAACATCCCCGTTCACGTGAACGACGTGATCTTCGGTGACATCAGCGAAGTGACGAGCGAAGCGGAGGCACGGCACCTTCCGGAATGGGTCAGGGTGGGCTGGTTCTTCGCGTGGGTATTCGTGACGGGCGGATTGCTGTGGTGGCGGTACCGGCGGCTGGCGCCATGAACGCTCCATCGAATGCCGTGATCCGGGTCGATGGCGTATCTCGCTGGTTCGGGAGCGTGGTTGCCGTGAGCGACGTCACCTTCGACGTGATGCCCGGAATCACCGGCCTGCTCGGCCCGAATGGTGCCGGCAAGACGACATTGCTGCGCATGATGACCGGCCTCGCGTCGACCTCCGCCGGGACGGTCACCGTGTTCGGCGAGCCCGCCCGCGACAACCCGCCGCTGTACCGGCGTATCGGAGTCATGTCGGAGCACGAAACCGTTTACGGGTTCATGAAGGGGCGCGAGTTCGTCACCATGATGGCGCGTCTGCGCGGAGTGGCCAGTCTCGAGGATGCCGTCGACAGGGCGATCGGCCTCGTCGATCTGGCGGACGCGCAGCACCGCTCAATGGAGACCTACTCGCGCGGCATGCGGCAGCGGATGCGCCTGGCAGCCACGCTCGTGCACGAGCCCGAGCTTCTAATTCTGGACGAGCCGTTGAACGGCGCCGATCCGCGGCAGCGCGTGCACTTCAAGCGCCTCCTGCAGACGCTGGCGGAGAAGGGGATGACGATCGTGATCTCTTCGCACATTCTGGAGGAAGTCGAGCAGCTTGCGGACACGGTGCTCCTGATCGTGAACGGAAAGCTCGCGGCGTCGGGTGGGTTCCGCGCTATCCGCGCCGCGTTGAATCAGCGGCCCTACCATGTTCGCGTCATCTGTGATTCACCGCGCAAGCTAGCCGCATCGATCGTCGCGCTGGAATCCGTGGACGCAGTCCGGGTAGACCCCGACGGTGCCCTCGTCGTGCTCAGCAGGAACGTGGTCGACCTCCAGGTCGAGCTACCGCGTCTCGCACAGGCGGGGTCGATCAGCCTGCGCAAGTTGGAGCCGCTGGACGATTCGCTCGAGAGCGTCTTCGGCTACCTGGTGGACAGCTAGCATGAGGTCCGTGTTCCTGCTGACGGTGCGCCAGTTGAGCGGGCGGTGGCGTCTCGCGATCATGGCGATCCTCGCGGCGCTGCCGGTGATCGGCACGCTCAACCTGCTGATGGACAACGACGCCGTGTCCGTCGGAGAGTTTGAAGCGATCGTGTTGAGTGGCATGCTCTCGGGCTCGATCATACCCCTGGTGGTGTTGGCGATCGCAGCGGCTGCTTTCGGCAACGAGGTAGAAGACCGGACGCTGGCGAATCTCACCACGGCGCCGTTGCCACGGTGGCGGATCGCGCTTCCCAAGCTGCTCGCGACGCTCGCTATCGCGCTGCCTTTCATAGCGGTCAGCGCGTTCGTCACGGCTCACGCTGCGTTTCTCACCGACACGCGGGCAACCCTAGCAGTCACCTTTGGCGCCGCCGCGGCCGTGGCGATGTACGCTGCCCTGTTCGTGTGGCTCGGGCTCGTAAGCGCGCAGGCCATCGGCATCGGCCTGCTTTACATCGTGCTGTGGGAGGGGCTCGTTTCGAAATACGTGGAAGGCGTGCGCCTCCTGAGCATACGGGCTTACGCGATAGCGCTGATGCACGGCCTGGATGAGCGTCGGTTCGCTTCGGTCGATCACCTGAACGTCTGGGTCGCCGCGGGCATGGCGCTGTTGGTCATCGGAGGGTCGCTATTCCTTTCGGTCCGGCGTCTGCGCGCGATGGACGTGCCGTAAGGATTGCTAGCGGTTCACCGGCGGATGCCGCAAAGCTTTGGCGACTGCCGCCTCCGCGAGGGATGCCATGAGCTGATACCCCGCGGCGTTCGGATGCACGCCGTCTCGTGTCAGCGG
>JACDCA010000210.1 GCA_013694635.1 Acidobacteriota bacterium
CGCCGAGCGAGAGCGCCGCCGCGGCCTCCCAGGGCATGGCGCGAGGGTACCACTGTGATCGCCATTGTCAACCTATTTACGAGACAGGACACTAGCACCCGGCTTTCACGCTGGCACAACCGTCGCGGGGCGGGGCCGCAGGGCAACGGGCGTGCATGGAAATTCTTTTGCCCTAATGTTGCCTGCGTGTACAAGGCCACCGAAGCCGAAGTCGAAGGCCCGGCGGTGAAGCACCGACTGAGCTGGCCTCTGTTGAGCGCGGCGGTGATTCTGTCTTTCGCGTCAGGGTTCATCCTGCTCGGGCCATCGATTGATCCAGCACGAATTGGTTCCATCGCGCTGACCGCAACCGTCACTGTCGCTGCGCCGCTCGCGCCCGCGAGTTACGCCATTCCCGCGGGTAGCTTGTCAGTCAGCGATTCCGCTGAGCTCAACGCGGCGCTCGCCCGGACGACGGCGACGGACATCGTGCTCGCCGATGGGATCTACGACAACCCCGGACCGTTCGTGAATACGAACGGCCACCGGCTGTACGCGGCGAGGCTGCTGGGAGCGACCCTGACGGCGGGAGTGAACCTGGCCAGCAACTACGGCACGCCGAATGGCCTGATCCAAGGCATCGCCTTCGACGTGCGTGACCTGACGAAGACGATGCAAGGTGGGGTTGTCTTCACCTGGGGCACATCCCTCGGCACGAGCGTGCTCGACTCCACCTTCAACGGCAACAAGGTGATCATGGCGGCTATCATGGCCTACCAGCCGGATGGCCTGCGCGTGGAGCGCGTCCAGGTCCGCGACTTCACCGACTGGGGGGTGCTCGCCGACACGAACGTCGCGACGAGCGTTCTCGCGACGCCGGCCCTGCTTCAGGACATCGACGTTGCCGGCGTCTCGCGGGCGGTGCCGAAATCGGCGGAGGGGCGCGCCGAGGCCTGCCTCGGGGTCGGCAACACGGCGACGGTCCGCCGGGTGCGGGTGCGCGACTGTGCCTGGTCGGGCATCACCACAATGAACGCGGCGCAGGGGGCGTTCTTCTCAGACCTCGACATCGATGGCGGCCCGTACGCTGGTATGCTGGCCGGCGCCGGTTCTCAAGGGTCCGTCGGCCTGTACATCGAGCACTTCACGTCCAGTACCACCTTCCAGCGGATACGCATCGGGCCGAACCTCTCCTACGGCGTTCTCTGCGAAGGGACCGACCCGAACGGCACGGCGTGGGGCGGGGTGAGCTCCTCCATCGACAATGTATTCCAGGACGCCACGATCGACAGCGCGCAAGTCGGCGTGCTCATGGGTTGGGGGACCACGCGCACAACCGTCCGACGGGTGGTGTTCCACAACCAATACGTCGCCGCGATCACCGACTACCTCGGCATCGCTAACGCCTACTACGACAACAACTACGCTGGCATCCTGCCGGGCGCGATCCCCATGTCGCCGGTGTGGTGGAGGACCCAGTAAGGCGTGTGGATTCAGCGTCCCTACACTGCGTCGTCATCGGCTCGCGGTGGCTCGGACGTCGGAATGAGCGCCCGCCAGCCTAAGCCCCGCCACAAACCGCTCGTCGCAAATTTCCCGGTGGCGCCAAGTGCAAAACCGGCTGCACTCGCCAGCGCCGCGCCGGTTATCCCCAGGTTGGGGATGAGGCCGACGTCGAGGATGACCGCGGAAGCAGTGGCGACGATATCAACGACGACGATTGTCTTTGTCCGATCCTGCAGAAACAAGGCGTTGTGTGGTGCACGCGAGAGCACGAGCGCAAGGTAGCCAGCGGCTAGCAGGGGAATGAGTCCGAGTCCCGTCGCATAAGTGCCGGACAAGACGCGCGCAAGAAGCGGAGCGGCCAGCCATAAGAGGAGGGTTCCGGCGCCGAAGGCCCACGCGCTGTACGTCATCCCTGTCAGAAGCACCTTCATTGCGCCCGCCGCGTCTCCGCCATTCATTCTCCGCGCGGCCCTCGGAAGTGTGATTGTCTCGATCGCGAATGCAGTGAACGAGTACAC
>JACDCA010000214.1 GCA_013694635.1 Acidobacteriota bacterium
TGCAATGACTCTACTTGAACCCCAGCGCTGCTGGCAAGCCATGATCCGTGGCGCAACATGAGCCCGTACAAACTGTTCGGGAGCGCTCCGTTCCACTGTGGGGCAGTGTTCCACCCTGGCGCCGTTAGCGCACATCCACTTCGCGTTCATTCCGCGTAAACGCGCGGTCGTTCGCGACATCCCGTCATCAACATGAGGATGCCAGCCAACCAGAAGAGACTAACCTTGCGCAACTCGTTCATGATTGCAGCACCCATGGCAGCGCGACGCTAAAAACGTGGAATAGCAGGTGCTCAAGTTAGTTTCGGCGGCGATGCTGACTCGACAGTCGAGCTTGTGCCCCACTTGCTGTTACCTGCGCTATACCGTGCGTGCCGCACGACACGCAGACGGTGTCACAGGTGAAAATATCGAGCCCGGCCTCCGCGCGCTCCGGCACGCCGTCCGGTCTCGTGGTCTTGCGCCGCGCGTCACAGAAATGCCTTGCGGGCCGGGTCATGTGCTCCGACCCATGTGACCATGACTTCGAACAAGCGCTCGCCGTCGAGCGCGCCGGGCGGCAAGCGTTCCAGGGACGTTAGCACTGCGGCAGCCAGTGCATCCGGTGCGCTCGTATCAAGCATTAGCACGCGCTCCGGATCGGCTGCCGCGAGTGCCTCGAAGTAGCGCTGCAGCGGGCCAACGAGGCGCAAGTGGCTCTCGAATGTACGCCGGGTGCGCGTGAGATCGTCGGCACCGCGCTGCCGCAGTTGCGCTTCGCTCGCGGCGAGCACCACGTACAGGTCGGGGAAGTCCACCGTTCCTTGTGCGAGGTGGCTGCGGTACAGCGGTGCCACAACGTCCACGCGGGGCCAGCCGTCCGCGGCATACACCCAGTTGTACCACAGTCCCTTGAACGGATCGCCATCCAGCACCACGAGTGCTGCTTTGAGAGCCAGAGTCCGGGCGCGCTGCCACTGTGACGCGTGGCGGTCGACGAACCAGCGGGCGGACTCCGCGACCGCCGGTGCGCCGGACGCGTCGAGTTCCGGGACAATCAGCGCGCCGGATGTACGTGCGAGCTCCGCCGCGAGCGTCGTCTTACCGACTGCGCTCGGCCCTTCCAGGCAAACCACCCGCGTTCGGCGCGGCGATGTTTGTGAGGTCAAAGTGTCTGCTCGGGCGACGCTTCCCAACCCCCAGGCGCGGACAATGGCCGGAGTCACTGCCAGCGGCTGTCGATTTCGTCGGCGGTTTGGCCCAGGATCTCGCGGGCCGCGTTGAATTCAGTCGCTGTCACGGGCTTTTACTTGCTGAACGAAGGTGCCGGCAGCAGTCTGTCAGAGAATTAGACACCATCCGCAGCGCCATCAAAGAACTCGACTACGCCAGTCTCCAGTGAGTACTCCGCACCGACGACAAGCAGGCCGTCCTCATGAATCAATTGCTCGAGCACCTGAGAACCATGGCGCAAGTGATTCACCGAGGCGCGGATATTGGCCCGCACTGCCTGATTGACGAGCTCCTCGGAATCGTGCCTGAGGTCGGTCGCAAATAGTCCTTCGACCGAGGGTCGCACCCGGTCAACGATCTCCCGCAAGTTGCGTGATTGGTTTTCAGTCGGCATCCGGAGCTCCTCCAGCGTTGCCAGTATCACTCCGCACTGCGAGTGGCCGAGTACAACCACCAAACGCGTGCCAAATCGCGCGGCGGCGAACTCAACGCTGCCGACTTGCGAGGGAGCAACGATGTTGCCGGCAACACGAATAACAAACAGGTCGCCCAGCCCCTGGTCGAATACAAACTCCGCCGGAACGCGCGAATCCGAGCACCCGAGGATGATCGCGAAAGGCAGCTGTCCAGTCAGCAGTTCAGCGCGACGAGTGTGACCCAGGAAAGTGTCAGAGCCGCGCACGTTCGTGGCGAATCTGAGATTCCCCTTCCGCAGCCGCTCGAGGGCTTCGCGCGCTGAATGCTTCGCGATCTCAGACATAGAAATCGCCAGGCTGAATCGAGAAACTCTCGTACATCCGTGAACGATCGAAGACGTGCAGCTCGTGGCCAGAATCGAAGCGAAGCAGGAATGAGTCGGGCGCGCTGACCTCGGTTGCAGTCACGCTCCGGCCGAGGAGTACGTGCAGGCGATATGCCTCGCGCTGCTGCGGCTCTATCTGATGATCCAGCACGGAACCGTCGGGTGCGCGCGGTTCCCAGTAGCCCTCAATGGAGATCTGCGCGCCAACATCGCTCCCAAACCCCAAGTCGATGATGTACGTGCCGAGGCCGATGCGCTCGAGAGGCGCACCGTGGAATGGGGTAAGATCCAGGTCTTCGGGAACGCCGTGCAAGCTAACTCTCCGTGATCCGCGATTTCACTAAGCCCTCGTGTATAGTAACGCTCACCGCAATCCTACCTTGGCAAACATCTCGAGAATTTCTGTCTCTGATGGCGGTTGCAGGACGTTTCGTGCCGCAAACTCCTGTGCTTGCGGATACTTCGTGGCTCGAACGCGCGTAGCGGCTTTCTCCAGATCGTACCGCGTATGCCGAAGCTCAATGTCGGGTCCGAGCAAGAGCCAATCGGCACCCGGCTCGCCAAATGGCATTCCGATACCGCCGGCATTCACGATTCGAACACTTCCGATTGTTCTGTCGAACTGCATGTGGGTATGAACACAGATGACAACAGCTGCATTTAGTCCTTCAAAGACTCGCAACAGAATATCTGCAGGCGTACGACACGTAAATATCTCGGTGTCGTTTCGCGGTGTAGCATGACAGAACAGCACCACGCCCAATTCTGCAATCTCGACGCGGATTGTGTCAGGCCAGCTGGCTAACAACTGCTCGTCTTCAGGCTGAAGCTGCTGAGCTACCCAGCGCATGACCTCGCGATACTGTTCCGGGATCGTTGCTGTTCCGTGCCTCGCATCCGTGCAAGCACCTCACGGCGGTCATACAGGTCACGGTCGAGCGCCAGGTATGTGACCCGGGTACCGCCGCGCAGCACCACCAGGCAGTAGGTGAAGACCCCGGTCAATCCGCCCAGCACGATCTGGCGGCCGGTCGCGCATGAAGTTGCGGAGGATGCGCGGGGAGAACTACGCCGACGCCTGCGTCACCGCGACGATCGTGATGGAGAATGTCACGCCGGCGACCGTGACCATCGATCCGGCGATCGCGACGAGCATCCCGCGCGCGCGCTCCGGACTGGCGCCAAAGACCCGCGGGAACTTCTCGAGCACCGCCGGATCGATCTGCGGCGAGATCTGGACGAGCACGACGGCGAGCCCGGCGCCCGAGACGACGAGCAGCGTCGGTATGAACCACAGCGTGGAAAGCAGGACCTGCCACGCGAGGCGAATCCGTGCCGGCATCCTCATGCCAGTGGGGCCGGTGGGGCCGGCGGCATCGGGACGGGCGCCGGACGCACGGCGGCCCGCGGCGCCGGATTGCCGGCAGCGGATGGCGGCCAGCCCTCGCGCTGACGCGTTCGATCGCCGTCGGTCTCTTCGGTCTGATCGTGAAACAGGATCTGCTGCGTCGGGAAGGGCAGGTCGACGCCGGCCGCCTGCAGCCTCCGCTTTGTCTCGCCGAGCACGCGGTCCTGCGCCAGCAGCACGTCGGCGATGCGGGAGTCGCTCCACCAACGCGCGCGCAGGTTCACGGTCGCCGCGCCCAGGCCGACCACGATCACGTCCGCCTGCGGGTCCGGAGACACCCCGTCCGCATCGCGCATCACGCCGAGAATATCTGCTTCGCTTTCTCGATGTCGTCGCCGAAGCCGATGCCGATGTCGTGAGGCGCCGGATCTCCTCGACCGGCGCACCGGAGAGGCCCGCCGTGATCAGCCGATCCGCAAGCTGCCTGCGGTCGGGAAGAATTCTCTCGTAGTCGTCGAGAGCCGTCAGGGTCGCGGGGCGTCTGGTCGCGTCTCGGATGTCTGCGCGGAGCGCATCGG
>JACDCA010000223.1 GCA_013694635.1 Acidobacteriota bacterium
CCGGCGACCCGCTCGAAGATGTCGAGCAGCATCGCGTTCGCGCGGTCACCGATCGCGTGGACCATCACCTGGAGACCGGCGGCGTCTCCTCCCTTGATCCATCGATACAAATCCTCCGGCGTATTCACCAGAAGCCCACGGTCCTTTGGCGAGTCGTCGAAGGGCTGATGAAATGCCGCGGTATGCGATCCAAGGGATCCGTCCACGAATCCCTTCAACCCGCCGACACGCAGCCATTCGTCCCCGCGGCCGTTCGCGCCGCCGTACTCCTTGCGTCCTACGGCATCCCGCAAGCGCTCCCAGTCCTTGAGTGGGACCACGCCATAGATGCGCGTGGCCAGTACGTTCGACGTCCGGGCCCTCGCGAAGGTGGCGAGGTCGTCCCAGGTACCCATGTTGTGGACGGACGTGACGCCCTGCTCGGCGACGTATTTCATGGCCGCGGCAAGTGCGCGATCGCGCATCGCATCCGAGGGCGGCGGCACGACGCGGTCGACCAGCGCCATCGCGTTGTCTTTCAACAGTCCGGTCGGTTCTCCACCGGGCGATCGAACGATCTCACCGCCGGCCACACTTCTCGTCGAGCTGGTCAGGCCGGCCGCCTTCAACGCGGCGCTATTGGCCAGCGCCATGTGGCCGTCGAGCCGATTGATCCAGACGGGATGTTGGGGTGTGACCGCATCGATCCACTCACGCGTGGGCAGTTCACCGCCCCAGAGGCTGTGGTCCCAGTCGCCCCCTTCGATCCACGTCCCGGCCGGGACCGTCGCCGCGAAGGCGCCGACGCGGCGCACGAACTCCTCGCGCGTCTTTGCATCGCGCAATTGAACGGACGCGAGACGGAAGCCTCCGTCGACGAAGTGCACGTGCGAGTCGATGAAGCCGGGCACCACCAGCCGTCCGGCGGCATCGAAAGGTGTCACGCCGGGCGCGAGCTTGCGGATCTCGTCGCTGGTGCCTACGGCCGCGACCCGTTCGCCGCTGACCGCGATCGCCTCGGCCCACGGTGCAGCCGGAACCCCCGTCCACACCCGCGCGTTGACGATGACCGTTGCGATCGGATTCGATGGCGGGGGGGACTGGCCGGACGAAGAAGAGCAGGCTGTTGTCATAACCCAGACGACGGACAGCAGCCGTTTCATACCGAGTCCGCTGCGATCCTTGATCACGCCATTCAGGCGGCGCGTGCCGGAGCTGAAATCCTTTACCATCGCGTGGTCTCTCCCAGGGTTTGTAGCGTGAGCCGGAAGTCTAACACCCGGGGGCGTGTCTGCTGTCCCCGGATTCACCACAGAGGACGCGGAGGGCGCGGAGTGTGTCCGCTGCACGGACGGACGCATCGTGTTTGCCAATGAATGAACGGACGTCTTTTCCGCCGAGGAGATCGAACGGTTCCGCAGGAGCGTGTCGTCAATCTGGTGGCGGACCGAGACCCTCTACGTGCGCGACGGTCAACAGACGGTCTCCATTGCCATGGACGGGAAAGGCACCGGACTGATCGTCGAGCCCGACCCCGGCCGATGGCAGCAGTGCGAGTGGCGGACGAAAGACACACATCAGTGCCGCGACTCGAACGCGTCCCGCACCTGACGCCAGTACCAGGAACCGGCGCTGCGAAAATAAGCGGCTCGCATTCCTTGTGATACGTTAAGCGCCGCATCCCGCCACTCAGGAGGACGTTCTTGATCATCAGGGCTTTTCTGCGCGTCGGCTGCGCGGCCGCGGTCGCGTTTACGCTCGTCGCGCATTCCCCCGGTTCTTCCCTCTCTGCGGCAGACTACACGCGCTATCACACCTACGACCAGCTGACGGCGGCGCTGCGCGAGCTCGCGAAGGCGCATCCGAATCTCGCGAAGGTCGTCGAAGTAGCGAAAAGCCGTGAAGGACGCTCGGTGTGGGCGATCGAGATCGCGAACGCCGCCGGCACCCCGCCGCCCGCCCGCCCGGCCCTCATGATCGCCGCGAACTTCGAAGGCGACCAGGTGATCGGGAGCGCATTGGCCCTCTATGTAGCCGAGCAGCTTCTCACCGGCTATGCCGGCAATCCGGCAATCAAGCAGCGGCTCGACGCGCACACCTTCTACATCGTCCCGCGCGCAAATCCGGATGGGGCCGAGGCCATGTTCGCGCCGGTGAGAGCGGCGCGCAAGACCAACAGCGCGAAGTTCGACAACGACAACGACGGCCGGATCGATGAAGACGGGCCCGAGGATCTCAACAAGGACGGGTTCATTTCAGTCATGCGCGTGAAGGATCCGCGGGGGCCGTTCATGGTGCATCCTGATGATCCGCGGCTCCTGCGCCGCGCGGACGCGGCCAAGGGAGAAGCCGGCGGCTACGCGATCTACTGGGAAGGACTCGACAACGACGGCGACGGCTTCTTCAACGAGGATCCGGACGGCGGCGTGGACCTGAATCGCAACTTTCAGCACCAGTATCCTTATTACGCACCCGACGCAGGGCCCCACATGGTCAGCGAGCCGGAATCGCGCGGCCTGATCGAATACGTACTCGCCCGGCGAAACATCGCGGCGATCCTCACCTTTGGCGAGAGTGACAACCTGATTGCGCCCCCCACGCGAACCGGCGGGCACGCGCCCGTGCAGACGGTCGACCTCCTGGCATTCGCGACCCAGAGCGTCGAAGGGGCGCGGCAGGTCGGACGCTTCCAGTCGCCGCAGCAATTCTTCCCCTTCGGCGGGCGCGGCGGCGGGGACGACGACGGTGGACGCGGGGCGGCACCAGGCGGACGCGGTGCGGGTCAGCCCCGACCGACACCTCCCGCGACCACGGTCGCAGTCACCGACCTCGAGTACTTCCGTACGATCAGCGACCGGTATCGTCAACTGACAGGGATTCGCGCGGCGCCAGCGACAAGGATTCCCGGGGGGGGCGTTCTTCGAGTACGCCTACTACCAGTTCGGAGTGCCGGCGTTCTCAACGCCCGGATGGGGAATCACCGCACCTGCACCGGCAGGCAGAGGGGGTGCGGGGGGTGCGGATGGGGCACCACAGGGTGCGCCGGGTGCGGGGGGTGCGCAGGGTGCCGTGGGTGCGCCGGGTACGCCGGCTGGTCCCGATCCCGCTACCGGCACCGCCGCGTTCGATCTGCGCCTGGTTCGGTGGATGGATGCCGACAAGGTGGATGGCTTCATCGCGTGGCAGCCGTTCAAGCATCCAACGCTCGGGGACGTCGAAATCGGCGGCTTCCGCCCCTATGCGTTGAGCAATCCGTCGCCCGCGCGCATCGCGGAGCTCGGAAAGGCACACACCGAGTTCGTTACGTATCTGCCTTCGCTCTTCCCGAAGGTGTCGATCGCCGACACCAGCGTCACGAGCCTCGGCGGCGGCCTCTATCGCATCAAGGCGGAAGTGGAGAACACCGGCATGCTTCCGACGTCGACCGCGCAAGGAGCGCGCGCACGCTCGGTGAAGCCGACGATGGTACAGCTCGGAGTCGAGCCGACCGACATCGTCTCCGGCGCCGCCAAGACGAGCTTTTTTCCGGTGCTTGCCGGCAGCGGCCGGCGCCAGACCTACGAGTGGATCGTCCGCGGGAGACCGGGATCCACGGTGACCCTTACGGCCGTCGCTCAGAAGGGCGGTTCGGCGACGACTTCGCTGACGCTGAAGTAGCGGGATGAGGAATGCGGGATGAGTCCTAATTTATGCGTAGCACACAAATATTGACCCGACGCCTTGCGATTGCGGCAGCGATCGTTACCCTTTCGACCTCGATGGGTGCGCAGCAGCGCACGCCCGCACAACCGGCATCGGGATCCGATCCACAGTTCAAGGTGCGTCTCGACTTCAACCGCTGGCACGATGTGGCGGAGCTGAAATCCGACTTCGAGAAACTGGCGAAGGCGTTTCCGAAGCTCCTCAAGCTCTCGTCGCTCGGCAAGAGCCACTCGGGGCGCGACATCATCCTCATTACCATCAACAACCCCGACACCGGCGCCGACACGAGCAAGCCGGCGATGTATATCGAGGCCAACGTCCACGGCAACGAGATCCAGGGATCGGAAGTGTCGCTCTACACGGTCTGGTATCTGATGGAGAACTACGGCCGCATCGACCAGATCACCAAGCTCGTGAACGAGCGGGTGTTCTACGTCGTCCCGACGGTGAATCCCGACGGGCGCGACCATTTCCTGAAAGGCACCGGGCAGGGCTCCCGCACGGGACATGTGCCGGTGGACGATGACAATGACGGCCAGGCGGACGAGGATGGCGACGACGACCTGAACGGCAACGGGGTGATCGAGCAGATCCGGAAGGAGGTGCCGGGCCAGGGCACGCTCCGGAAGAACGCGCAGGATCCGCGCATTCTGGAGGCGGTGCCGCCAGGTCAGACCGGCGACTACGTCGTCCTCGGTAGTGAAGGCATTGACAACGATCGCGACGGGCGCGTCAACGAGGACCCGGTCGGCGGCTACGACGGCAATCGCAACTGGGCGTCCAACTGGCAGCCGAACTACATCCAGGGCGGTGCCATGGAC
>JACDCA010000233.1 GCA_013694635.1 Acidobacteriota bacterium
CAGTACGAGGCGGGTCTCCGTCCGCGGACACTCGACGAGTACATCGGCCAGGAGCGCATCCGCGAGAACCTCCACGTCTCGATCACGGCAGCGCGCCAGCGCGGTGAAGCGCTGGATCACGTGCTCCTGTCGGGGCCGCCGGGGCTCGGGAAAACCACGCTCGCCACGGTCATTGCGAATGAACTGGGTGTAGCGATCCGAGCGACAGCAGGGCCTGTGATCGAGAAGCCCGGAGACCTCGCCGCCATGCTGACCAGTCTGCAGGAGCGTGAGGTGCTGTTCATCGACGAGATCCACCGGATGGCTCCCGCGATCGAAGAGATTCTCTACCCGGCAATGGAAGATTACGAGCTCGACATCATCATCGGGCAGGGGCCGGGCGCCCGGTCGGTCAAGGTGCCGGTCCAGCGATTCACGCTGATTGGCGCGACCACGCGCACCGGGCTGCTGACGTCGCCGCTCCGCGCGCGATTCGGCATCAACCATCGACTGGATTACTACGCCGAGAAGGACATCTACGAGATCGTGCGGCGCTCGGCGCGCATCGTCGGCGTCGAGATCGATGCCGACGCCGCCACCGAGATCGCGCGCCGTTCGCGCGGCACGCCGCGCGTCGCGAACCGGCTGCTGCGCCGCGTGCGTGATTACGCGCAGGTGCGCGCCGACGGCCGCGTGACGCACGACGTGTCGCTGCGCGCATTGAAGCTGCTCGAAGTCGACGAGCACGGTTTCGATGAGCTCGACCGGCGCCTGCTGCGCACGATCATCGAGAAGTTTGGCGGCGGTCCGGTCGGTGTTGCCAGCCTGGCGGCCGCGATGAGCGAGGAGCGTGACGCGCTCGAAGACATCTACGAGCCTTATCTCATCCAGATCGGCTTTCTCGATCGCACGCCGCGCGGCCGCGTAGCGACCGCGAAGGCCTACGAATACTTCGGCCTGACGGCTCCGGCGAGGGACCGCCTGTGGTGAGTGGGTCATCGGCCGTAGGCCAGCCCTTTAGGGCTGCAAGTCTCCGTCGCGTGAAGATCGCCGGCCTCTCGACCTTCGTGCCGCCGAAGCTACTGACCAACGACGATCTGGAGACGCTCGTCGACACCACCAACGAGTGGATCCTCCAGCGCACCGGCATCCAGCAGCGCCACATCGTCGACCCGGGAACGGCGACATCGGATCTCGCAAAGGAAGCCGCGCTTGGCGCGATGCGGCAGGCGGGTGTTACGCCCGAGCAGATCGGCTTCATCGTCGTCGGCACGACCACGCCGGACACGATCTTTCCCAGCACCGCGTGCGTGCTGCAGACCAAGATCGGCGCGAATAACGCCTGGGGCTTCGACCTCGGAGCGGCGTGCTCCGGCTTCACCTACGCGCTGACGACAGGGATGCAGATGGTCGCATCCGGCGCGCACGATCACGCGCTGGTCGTCGGCGCGGACGTCATGTCGAGCATCATCGACTACAAGGATCGGACGACGTGCGTCCTGTTCGGTGACGGTGCGGGCGCGGTTGTGCTCTCACCCGCGGCTGAGGACGAGGCCGGCATCATCGATTTCGCGCACGAGATCGACGGCACCGGCGGCCCGGCGCTGTGCATGCCGGCCGGCGGCAGCCGGATGCCTGCGTCACACGAGACCGTCGATCAGCGGCTGCACTACGTCAAACAGGATGGGCAGGCGGTGTTCAAGTTTGCCGTTCGGAAGACGGAGGAGATCGCGCGCCGGATTCTGAACCGCAACGGCATCGATCCGTCCGAGCTGGACCTTTTCGTCTCGCATCAGGCCAACCGCCGCATCATCACGGCCGCCGCCGATCGCCTCGGTCTGCCGCCGGAGAAAGTGATCATCAATCTCCAGATGTACGGCAACACGACCGCGGCCACGATCCCGCTGGCGCTGGCAGACGCCATCCGCGAAGGACGGCTGAAGCGAGGAGATCTCGTCCTCCTCGCATCGGTCGGCGCAGGGTTTACGGTCGGATCGGTGCTCCTTCGCTGGGCGCTGTAAGCTCGAACGGCTGATGGCAGCAGTGGTTTTTCTCCTATCGCCTGCGCATTGCGGCGGCCGCCGCGCGAATATCGTGATGGCCGAGCGCGCCACGTTCGACCTGGCGACGCGCGTGCGGAGCACTGCCGGCGCGCCTCTCGGCGAAGTGTTCTCCTTTCTGAGCGGCCTCTACTTTCGCGGCAAGATGGCGTACGCGACCGCGTTCGCGTCGGTTCCCGACCAGGCCGGGCCGGTGGCCGGCACCGGCGTCTTCGTCATCACACCGAACGCGGGTCTTCGATCTCCAGATACGCTCGTGACGCGCGCGGCGCTGCGCAGATTTGCCGAGGTCGACGTCTCTGCCGACAATCCCGCATATCGCCGTCCGCTCGAACGCAGCGCGAAAACGCTCGCCAACGACATCGGCGCTGAGTGCCCGGTCGTCCTTCTGGGCAGCATTGCGTCGGCCAAGTATGTGGACGTTCTGCTGGGTATCTTTCACGACCGGCTGATGTTCCCGCAGGAGTTCGTCGGTCGCGGCGACATGAGCCGCGGTGGATTGATGCTGCGATGTGCGGCGGCGGGGGAGCCCCTCACGTA
>JACDCA010000273.1 GCA_013694635.1 Acidobacteriota bacterium
TTGCAGGCCTGTGTGCCCGAGTAGTCGAACTCCGACGCCTGCCCGATCACGATGGCGCCCGAGCCGATGACGAGGATGCGATGAAGGTCGGTGCGCTTGGGCATGAGTTACTGAACGAGCCGACGGCTCTCGGCACGAAGACCACAAGGTTCTTTCTTAGTGCTCCTGGTGGCCTTCGTGGCCGCCGTGGTTGAGGCCGTCGGCCCGTTCATGGAGTTCTCGTCTCCATTGCATCAATGAATTGCTGGAACAGATAGTCGGCGTCGTGTGGCCCGGGGGCGGCTTCGGGATGATATTGGACGCAGAACACCGGCTTGGTTTCGTGGCGCAGGCCTTCGACCGTGCCGTCGTACAGATTGAGGTGCGTGACTTTGACGTCTGACGGCAGGGTCTCCGCATCGACGGCGAACCCGTGGTTCTGAGAAGTGATTTCCACCTTCCCGGTCTCGAGCTCTTTGACCGGATGATTCGCGCCGCGATGACCGAACTTGAGTTTGTACGTGCTCCCACCCAGCGCCAGCGACAGGATCTGGTGGCCGAGGCAGATGCCGAAGACAGGGACCTCCGCAGCCACCAGTTCGCGCGCATTACGGATCGCGTAGGACAACACAGCGGGGTCGCCCGGCCCGTTGCTGAGGAACACGCCGTCAGGGGCCGAGTTGAGCAGCTCCGCGGCGGGAGTCGTCGCAGGGTACACCCGCACATCGCATCCGTATGCGTTGAAGCGGCGCAGGATATTCCACTTCATCCCGAAGTCGTAGGCGGCGATCTTCAGGCGACGGCCGGCGAGGCGCTCGGGCACCGGCGCAAATTCATCTGAGGGCTCCGGCATCCAGTCGAACGGCGCGTCACACGTGACGCCGAGCACCAGGTCGGAGCCTTCCATGGCGGGGACGGCTCGTGCCTTCTCGACCAGCTCCCGCGGATCGACGTCGCCGGTCGCGATCACACCGCGCATGACACCCGACGAGCGCAGCACGCGGGTAAGGGCACGCGTGTCGACGTCTGAAATCGCGACGATGCCGTTGCGCGTGAGGTAATCGCGAAGGGTGCTTTCGGAGCGCCAGTTGCTGGCAATTGGTGATTCGTCGCGGACGATGAAGCCGGCGATCTGGATGCCGCGCGATTCCCCATCCTCGGGTGTGATCCCGTAGTTGCCGATCTGCGCCGAGGTCATCGTCACGATCTGCCCCGAGTAGGACGGATCCGTCAGGATCTCCTGGTACCCGGTCATGCTCGTGTTGAAGACGACCTCACCCGACGTCTCTCCCGCCGCGCCCGCAGACTCGCCGTCGTACCAGATCCCGTTTTCCAGCGCGAGAGTGGCCTTCATCGAATGCGTTCGAGCGAGCCAGTCACCCGCGTCTGCTGCCCCGGCAGTACCTGGCTGTTGGCGGTCCATACGCGGTGGTCGAGCAGCTCGATCCTGATCACATGCGCCCCGGGTGTAACGTCCGGGATGGTGGCCGGCGTGACTCCCACCTGCCTGTCGTCTAGAAACACGGCCGCGCCTCGGGGCCGCGAGTCGACGTACAACGAACCCGGGCCTTTCGGCTCCGACACGGCGGGGGCTGCCGGCGGGGGTGCGGGGCGTACGACGGGTGCGGGGGGTGCAGCGGCAGCGCGCTCCAGCCGGAACGACAGCGTGCGCACGGGGGCGTTTGCCGTCAATGCGACCCCTTGCCTCGCAACGGTGTAGCCCGGCTGGACGACACGGACTTCGTGCGTGCCGAGAGCCAGCTTGTCGATCGTCAGCGGCGTGCGGCCGCGCCAGGTGTCGTCCACTGTCACGCCGGCGTTTGGCGGCACCGACCGCACGATCAGCCGGCCTGGTGTCACTGCGGGCGTTGACGGCGGCGCAGCAGCAGATTCAGCGCCGCGTGCCGGCGCGGGCGGCGGTGGTGCGTCCCCCGGGATCGGCGGCACTTCCGACGGTGGTTTCTGCTCCGTCACGGCCTGTTCGCTGTATGCCTTCGACCCCTCCGCCGCTGAGGTGGCGGCCGGATCCTTCGCTCCGGCGTCAGCATCCGCGTCGGCGGGAGGGGAGGTTGCGGCCGACCGGCTCCCCAGGCCATAGCCGATGCCAACTCCGGCGCCCAACCCGATGATGATGCCGAGAAGGAACAACAGCATCATCGGCAACGTCCGCCGTCGAGGCGGATACCCGCCACCGTCCTGATCCTCTGACACGTAGTCGATCGAACGGCGCGGCGGCACATACGCGGGCACGTCATCGTCGACGTCGGCTTCGGGCTCAAAGGCGCGCTGACGCGGCGGATCGACCCGATCGGATGTGCTCGCGAAGCGCGCTGGAGGAGCCATTTCGTCGAGCACCAATGGATCGAACTCATTCTTGAAACGATCGGGCTCCGGATCGAGCGCGAGATCCTCCACGGTCTCGATGTCGAAGAGATCCCGCACCGGGGGCGCTTGTGCGCGCGCCGACTCCTGCTCACTCTCCAGCGCGAAAAACGCGTCGTCTTCTTCCTGTTCGGCCGTGATGTCGTCGATCTCCGGTTCGACCGGCGGCGCCGGTTTCGGTGGTTCGGCTGTGGGGATCCGGCGCGCGGGCGCAGCAGCAGCGGCCGCGGGAACGGTCACGGCAGCGGAGGGCATCGCCTGACCACGCGACGCAGCCTCGAGCGCCACTGAGAAGGCCATCGCCGTCGCGAAACGAGACGCGGGATCCTCTTCCATCGCCCGGACGAGAACAGCGCGGATCTGGCTGGCATGCTCAACCGACGCGCCCGCAAGGTCGCCGATCGCCGAACCCACCCCGGCCGGACGGCGCGCCGTGAACAGCTCGTAGGCAATCGCGCCGAGTGAAAAGACGTCCGCCGGCGTTCGCCATGTCTCACCCGCCACTCGCTCGGGCGCCGAGTAAGGACGGCGGACGGGCGCGCGCAGGCCGACACGCTCGAGCGCCTCAACCACGCCGAAGCCGGTGGCGCGCGTCTCTTCAGGCGTGACGAAGACGTCGCGCGGATGAAGCGCACCGTGCCCGACTCCATTCAATCGCGCGAAGTCGAGCGCCGCGGCAAGCTGTGAGATGAACGGCAGAACTCTGTCCGCTGGCGCGGGGGCGTAGTGCCGCATCGCGACGTCTAATGACTCGGCGGCGACGTACTCCTCGGCGCGGTAGGCAACCGTCCCTTCGACGCCGGCTGCGATCGGTTCGACGATGGAGGGATGAAACAGGCCCGCCTGAGTCGCGACCGACAGCTCGTCAGCGAGCGCCTGCGCCTGCTCCGGTGTGATGTCGAGGCGAAAGACCTTGACCGCGACGAGCCGGTCGCGTGTCGGCTCGTACGTGCGGAAGACCGGACCGAGCGCGCCCACGCCGACCTGATGCAGCACCCTGAAGGGGCCGAACGCTGGCGGTGGGGCGAATGCTGTCGGATCGTCTCTGGTCAGGAACGAATGCTCCTCGGTGGGTTGATGGAATTTAACACGAAACTGACATGTTAGAGTACGAGGCCGTGTCACTCGCCGCGGGCATCGACGTACGCCGGTTCTCCTGGATCCGGCCGCTCGCCGGCGATTATGCGGACAACTATTCCAACGTCGCGGCACTTTACGCCGGTGATCCGACCTCACCCGACGCCTGGCGCGCGGCGATCGCGCGCGCGCAACAGCAGGCACGCAACCACCGCGAGATAGCTGCCATCGTCGGCGCGCAACAGGAACGCCGCGGCGCCCCTCCGGAGTCACGCGCTGCCGCATCCCTGCTCAACGACCGCGACACCGTCGCCGTCGTCACCGGCCAGCAGGCCGGGGCATTCGGCGGTCCGCTGTTCACGCTGCTCAAGGCCATCACCGCCATTCAGCAGGCGCGCCGCGTGTCAGCCGAGCACGGCCTCAAGGCAATCGCCGTGTTCTGGGTCGACGCCGAGGACCACGACTGGGACGAAATCCACGCCGTCACGGTGCTCGACGCCGCGTTTCAGCCGAAGACGATCGAGGTAGATCCGCCCGCAGGGGCCGGACAGCTGCCAGTCGCCTCACTGATATTGGACGCGCGCGTCAATCGCGCGGTCGAAGAGCTCCAGGCGACACTGGCGCCGAGCGACTTCATCGATTGGACGATGGAGGGCGTCAGAGCGGCCTGGCGCGAAGGTCAAGGCGTCGCCGCTGCGTTCGCCGGGTGGCTCGAGCGGCTCCTGGGTCCGCTTGGTCTCGTCGTCTTCGAATCGGCCGATCCCGCGGCGAAGCCGCTCGTGTCGGATCTTTTCGCCCGGGAACTGCAGTTCCCTGGCAAGACGGCGTCACTGGCCGCCGAGGCGGGAGTGGCCCTCCAGGAGCGTGGCCACCAGCCTCAGGTAGTGCCCCCTCCCGACAGTCTTTCGGTCTTCAGGCTGGAGGAGTCGCGCCGGCCGATCAAGCGCCAGGGGGACCAGCTCGTCGTCGGCGATGGCGTCCACTCAGCTGCCGCGCTCGCGGCCGAGGCGATGGACCATCCTGAGCGATTCAGCCCGAATGTGCTGCTCCGCCCCGTCGTTCAGGACAGGCTCTTTCCGACGATCTGCTATGTCGCGGGGCCGAGCGAGCTGGCATACCTCGGACAGCTCCGCGGTATCTATGAACACTTCGGCGTGCCCATGCCGATCATGTATCCACGTGCCAGTGCGACGCTGATCGATTCGGCGACGGGGCGGTTTCTGGCGAAGTACGACATCCCTATCGAGGACTTGCAGCGCCAGGATGAATCCGCGCTGAACCGGCTGCTCG